>JBHLMB010000339.1:0-4210 GCA_048938565.1 Promethearchaeota archaeon
ATATATATAATTGGTTTTTCGCTTTATATATAACACGCCTAAAAGTTAAAGTTCTATAATATCGCAACTGATGTTTTTTAACAATCTTTCAGCTGATCGTGGGTCAGTCTTATATGTAAAAAGGGTTTTTTTCGTTCTCAATTTTAGCTTTACCACATCTTTTGTTGATTTTACCCTGCAATGTACGGCGAATTCAGATAACTCTAAAAATATGTCCTCGTCAAATATCTCTCGTGGCATCTTATTTAACTTTTTGAATTTTGTGATATTATGCAATTGAATTTAAGATAGAATTTTAATTTTTTTATTTCTCATGAAATTCATAAACTTCAAAATCAATTGTATTAACAGCTATCAAAAACGCAAAACTTAATTTATTGGGTTAATTTCTTATCATATTCTTGATATATACTTAGAAACACTGAGAATAACTCGAATAAAAATGCCCCCTATAGACGATCTTTTTAAGCGGAAAATAGCACGATATCATCTTTTAGAAAAAAGCGTTTGCCGGAGATGTGGAGCATTGAATCCCGTAAAAGCTAAGAAGTGCAGGCGCTGTCATGGTAAAGAATTACGACCAAAACGACGAGAGATATCAAAATAACATTTTTATTTCGTTTTAGGTTTCCTTTGATAATGTTTAGGATTTTGAACGAAAATTATCTAAATTCTTAACTTTTAAAACTAATAACAACATCATGTATTAAAGCCCTAAAATACTTAATATTAAATAGACAATATTCATTTTTTAGTGTCATGTCCGAAGCAGAAATTCCCATAAAAATTGAGCTATTAGGCGTAGGCTCAATGGAAGCAAGGATTATTCGACACTTGGGACCCATATCAGCTGAAGCAGTGCTTAAAAAAATGCCTTTCGTCCTTCGAGGTAGATTTGGCATTGGAACTAGCAAATACTGGATGTTATTGAATGTTGGTATAAGAAAAGGTCCTGATTCTAAAGCAACGAAGGATGCACATAAAGGAGACCTGCTGTACAATCCAAAATCAGATGAGATCATCATTGCACTTGAAGACCAAGAAATGCCAAATAAAATGAATCGTATTGGAAAATTATTATCAGATGTGGATTTTTTCAGTAAGGCAAGAAATGGCTTGAATTGTAGATTATCAAAACTAAAATAAAAAATTAATTGCGGAAATGAACTAAAATGGCAGTCTCTAAACGGTTGACGATCACATTTTTCTTTTTTTATGTTGTTATAATTGTGTATTTAGTATTCTTCTTGTTTTATCTTCCTTTTCAAGAAGCTTTAATAGCATTTAGATCAGATTTAGCGGGACTTACTGCTGGATCAAATTACTATTGGGCTCTGTTGATATCTTTTGGAATATGCTTTGTTGGTAGTGCGTCAATTGCGTTTCCAGTCCCGTTTCCATTTGTGTTATTCACACTTTCCGCTTCCTTAATGGGAAATTATGCCACGCTCGATCTTGCTACGAGTTCGCCGACTTTTTGGTTGGCGATTTTCGGTTTAGCAATTATAGGAGGATTAGGATGTGCACTTGGGGAATTAATAGGATATGCGGTAGGATATGGTACAAAAAAGATCATTCGTGATAAAAGCTCTAATGTTGTTCAAAACATTGATGGATTTGGTAAATTGGTACTTAACAATCAAAAAAGAACGCCTTTATACGTGTTTCTTTTTGCCTTGACCCCTCTCCCTGATGATATTATATTTCTTCCTCTTGGAATGATAAAGTACCCCGCGTGGAAATGTATTATCCCAGGTTGGTTGGGAAAGTCATTTACTACCATTGCCTATTGTCTTTGGCCAATTCTTTTCAGAATGGGGATATTAGCCACGGGAATAACTGACGATTCCATTTCTAGTGTCGTTACAGAATCAATAATGATAATTGTTACATTGACCGTTATGTTTTTTATAATGAGCTTTAATTGGAACAAATATCTTGACAATAGGAAAAATAACGAAACTAATAAATCAAATTAATTACCATTTTCAAGACATGTCTTGCAGACAAACACGGTTTTAGTCTTGTTTTTTCCTTCATCAAGTAGCTTATAAGTTCTCTTATAAATATAATTATGACATATTTCACAGACGGCAGTCGTTCTCGATTCGTCTAACATGGGCCCTAGGTTTTTAAAGTTAGCTGTCATATACTAATATTACGCGTTTTATTTAAGTTGATTTTAATAATATCTCGATTTTTGAAACTATATCAGATTTCTGACTTTTCGAGTTATTTTTTTGAAAATAAGGCCGGCTACCAAGCGAGATATTTGCAACTTCAATACCCGGGTACATCCGATTTTTTATAATTTCTGCAACCTCGACAGCAGTAGAAATCTCGTTTCCCTCTCCCTTTATGAGTAACGATTTTTTTCCCCCTGAAAAAGCAAATATTGCATCTTTTATCAGTTGGTTTTTATCGTCTCTATTTCGAATGATAATTGCGTTATTCTCTTTTTGGCTGTTCCTACTATTTCTCTGTTGATGCCTATTGTACTTTCTTCTCGAAGAGTTGTTGGTAGTAGTATTTTTCATGAATAATCTTCTTTAGTAAAGATGACTAGATAATTGAATTAAAAGAATTCTTAAGTGTAATAATGACTATCTCAATATAAAACTTATCAAATTAGTAAAAAAAAAATCCGATCAATATCTACGAATCTATGGCATATTAGTAAGTTATAGGCTTGCTAAAGCAAATTTCAAGTTGTCAAATACCCTAAAATACCCATAGATCCATTCTTCAAAATGTTCTAATGTTTTTCTTTCTTTACTGTCTAAAAAATCTCTGAATGGAAGAATTATATCGTACGCTTTTCCGTAATCGTCCATTACTTTATGAAGAAGGCTATTTGGCTTGTCAAGAAGGATTTTTATTTTTTCTTTAAATTGTTCTTTCTTTTGGTAATAGCTTTTTAAATCGTCTTTTTTTAAAAATCCTTTCAATTGAACAGAACATTGCTCCATCTCTTTTTCAACTTTGGCTCGAAACTTCGGAGCACCCTTTGTCAACTTTTTCGTTGATTCAGGATCCCAAATATACGATTTTTCTTCGTATTTAAACTCTTCTTCGTCATTTTCTCCATCAGGATCTAACAATAAACTGAATTTCTTTTGTAATTGGGGAAGTTCAAGCTTGATTATCTGATTGTCGATATAATTAATTGCTTCAAGGACTTCTGGCATCTTATCTTTCATTTTATTGATGGTGGCTTCAATTTTCTCGTGAATTTCTTTGTCACTGTCGACAAAGAAACGCAATTCCACGAAATCATAAGGACTATCCATGCCATCCTCTAAACACGTCAATCTTAAAGCACTAAGTCCTAAGTTATCTTCTTTTTTTTCTTGATGATCGAATTCTATGGCCACGGCAAATGGATTTAAGCTTTGGTAATAGAGTTGTGTTGCGGTGTCAGTTGGACTGAAAAAATGACCAAGTCCAGGATGTGAATGAAACCATCCAACTGTAAATTCGGATTTACCGTCTTCAATAGCCCTTTGATATACATTTCCATCAATTTCAGCGTAGTCTGCGTAATGAATGTATTCAAATTCGACCCCCGTAGCGTCTCCTACTGTCATTGGAATGGCATCGCTGACGATCAAGCGCTTTTTATCTTCGATATGTCCTATCAACAAGCCGTAAACTTCCCGCCATTCATTGGAGTCTATAAATTCCCCCGAATACCTAAGAGAATATCCCACAATTCTTTTATATGCCTTCCAACTCACATAAACAGGAGTGTGTACAGTATCAATACCTTTTTGATTCCCTTCTGTTAGAGAATCTTCGTATTCTTTAAGCAATTCAGAAAATGATTTCTTTTCATCCTTTTCGTTGCTAGTCAATTTGACACCTATGTTCTTTTCAATATTTTTTATTTTTTGCGCTCGTCCCTTTTCTTCTTCGATGTCGTCTTGTTTCTTAAACATTTGATTTACAAAGTTATTAGATGATTACTTTTATGTGTTGAATTTCTTGCTCTATTTACCCGCTTAAGATAATTTATTATATTTTATAAATTCTCTTACATTATTAAAATGGTAAGGTTTATATTTTTAACTATTTTATCAATGAAATTACTTGCGATTTAATACGATTTATAATTTTAAAAGATGAAGTTTTTATTGATCTTGACAAAGTTTTCCGTATTAATGACAAAGAAATATAAGAGCATCCACAAGCTTTCAAACTGATGTGATAT
>JBHLMB010000340.1:0-4203 GCA_048938565.1 Promethearchaeota archaeon
AACGATTTGATAGTTTCTTTCGATGTGTTCAGTCAGTTTTTGCGTTTTTTTCAAGTATGTGCTATTTCTAATGGCATAGAATCCTAAAATAATTATTAAGATCATGATAAATTGCGAACTACCTATGTATAAAATGCTTATGGGATCAATTAATTCGTGATAAACCGTAGTTATTGATAGCAACGATTGATCTAACGAGAAGAAAAAATTAATACCTACGCTCCAAGTTAGGTTTACACTATTATCAAAAAAAGAAATCCGAAAAGGCGCAAACACAGAGAATAAAATGAGAAACGAACCAATGAATTGGAATTTTGAAATGGATGATTTTTTTTGTGGATATTGGGTTGTTTTTTTGATCATGTGGTCCGTCCTGTCAGTTATCACATCTTCCTTCCATTGATCATGTGATATCCAATTTCCGATCCTTCGAGAAAAGATGTATATGGATTTATTATGCTTTCCATATCCAAACTTTACTGAAGTTCTTGGATTATAAGTATGTGCGTATAAAATCAAGATTATGATTACGAACGAGAGTAGGCCTAGCATGTTTAAGGGGGCATAGCTTATAAAGAGAGAAGATAAAAAATTCTCAAGATCTATTGAATTGAAATCTAAATAAAAAAACAACGGAAAAAAAACGAGGATCCAAACTATAAATAGGATGATTGTAATTCCGAGTATTATTTTTCTCTTGGTAGTTTTTTTTTTGCATGTACTACACATTGGAATATCTGTGGATTTCTTTTTGTAAGTTTGCCAAGTTTTACCCATAAAATCTTTGTAATAGGCTTCTCTTTTAACATACTTATACGCTATTAAATTATCATGAGAACCGCATATCACGCATTCCATTTGATCCAAGAAATTACCCTTATCTTCATTTGTCATTTGTTATTACCCTTTAAAATTGTTTTTTGTTATTTAAATAAAAATTTTTTTTCAGGTTAAATCAAGACATTTTGATCACAATTATTTAGCATAAACTGGCACTTATAAATCCATGAGGACCAAATTTGTGCAATATTGATCTCTTTCCTCATATTTCGATTCAAATATTTAAATATTAGGATATTGGTTTTTAACGAAGTTATGATTTTAACATCAAGAATTAATGATTAATATCTGATTAAAGTAAAATTATTGAAGAATAAGATGGAATTTTGATGGTGATCTACTGAAATTATTTTACGATGCCGCCAATGGAAGCAAAATAAGTAATAACAATCTTTTTCAACTCATTTTCTGATAAAAAATACTATTTAAATGAATTTATTAAAAGAATAACTAAACATTTTAATTTGAATCTAAAACAGAAAGAGAAATTAAAAAACTATTAGGTTCTATTTATTTTCCAACCGATCTAATCTCTCTGTTATCCTTTCCATTGTAACGATCATCTGATCCATTTTACGCGAGACATCACTCAACTTTTCGTCTAACATCAACCTAAATCGTTCGTAGATGTCAGTGATTCCGGCTAATCGCTCCGTTTTTTCCATCAAGTTGATTTCTCGCTTGAGATTTTCTATGTACTTATATATGTTAGCACAGAACTCGTCAAAATTATCAAGGTCGTATTCCAATCCTAATTGCCGGGATAGTTTCTTTTCTGCCAGATCGGGCCAATCTATGTCCATTCCTTTCAACGGAATGACGGGGATTGAAAACTTATTTGCTAGTTGCAGTTCGTTGTCGCAATCAACTGAATTAAAAACGGACTTATTCGTGCCTATAAATAAAACGAGTTGACACCTCTGAACATTGTCTAACATCCATTGGTCGATGCTACCTGACATGTCCTCTTCGCAGAATAATACTTGGGAAATTTCTTTTTGGCTTTCCAAGTAGTTTACCAGCTCTTCGATTCGATAAGGTTCAAAATCAATTACAGCGTGCGATATGAAAATCCTGATGGTTGCTTTCTTTCTTAGGGTTTCTGTTATGACATCAGGAGTTTTTTTTGATAAATTTAAATCCTCGGGATTTAAAGGATTACCACTCAAGTCCAAATCAGTTAATTCTTTTAATGCCCATAGTTGAGTGGGAATTTCAATTAACTGGTTGTTGATTAAATTCAATTTTGTGATTGAAGTTAAATTCACGAATGACTCTGGTAAACTCGTTAATTGGTTATCCGATAAATCAAGTTCCTTTAGTTTTTTCAAATTTCCAAAAGATTCTGGTAAAGATGTCAGGCTGTTATATTTCAAGTTTATTTTTTCAAGATCCTCTAGTTCTCCAATATTATCTGGTAATTTTGGTATGTAATTTTGAAAAATTGCTAAATGTACTATTTTACCATCAACAATCCGTGGTTCAATTACATATTTCCTAAGTTCGTCTAATGGACGATCAGCAGATTTCATTTCAAGAGGAATAATATTATTGTCACCACTTTTTGTGGTAATGTGCCTGAGAACGCTCACTTTTTCCAAGGGAATTCCCATATCAAGATGTAACCGTTTATCTACATTACTAACTTCTACGCCTTTCTCAACTAATGACCTAAAAATACCAAAATTTGATTGACTTAATACAAGATCAGGCCTCCTCTGAAAGATATTTATTCTTTTTAAATTAGGTAAGTCAGGCAACCAATCAGGTAATTGAGATATCATATTATAACTCATATCTAAATTAGTCAAGTTAGAAAGCTCCTTAATGAATTCAGGGATGCTTGTTAGACCACAGCTTTTCGCTATCAATGTTTTAAGAGATGCGAGATTCTTTATCCATTCAGGCAGGTTTTTATCCTTGGATTTTTTTATCAAAAGTTCTTCTAAACTTGTGAATTTAGATACCTGCTCTCCTATGAGATTTATTTTTTGATTGTCAATGTCTATTTTCTCGAAATCTAACCCCAATCTCGTGATTGAGCCGTCGTCTTCGCGAATATCAAAGCGATTTTCACTGATATCTACACTTGAATGAAATACCTTGCTAAAAGATACGCCACATATCTTCTCTAATTCATGTAATGCTCCCCTTTCACTTTTTTTTATAGCTTTATCATCACTCATTTATCTTCACGATTTCTATTTAGTCATGTTTGAATTACTATGAAAGAAAAATAACTTCGCTATTTAAATCCTTCTATATAAAAAGTGACAATATCAATGTTGAGAGCAAGGAATACATTCGTGATATGGATCTGAATTTATGAATTTTATGAATAATTGTTTCGATTCTAATTAAGGTTATTTTCCTAAGTTTTCTATTCTTTTTTGCTTTTTCTCGAATTTTTCTTCTAAAAAATGAATATTTGTTATGCTGTATTATCCATTTTAGTTCATTAATTTCTCACCGCAATAAGAACAAAAGGTTGCGTTCTTTCGATCCACTGGATTTCCGCATTTTAAACAATTGTTAATCACTATATTTGCTAAAGGAAATTTCTTGTTCACATTAGTAAAAATTTTTTCTATTAATCCTTGAACCAATTCAATTTTTTCAGGCTTCTTTTCTTCAGAAAAGCTATTGATGTAAATTGAAGCAAAATCTACGAGGAAATTTTCAATAAAATCTAATTGTTTAGCAAAATTATCCTTTACTTTTTTTTTCAGCAGTTCTTCACCCGCCTTGGTCAAAGAATATACTTTTTTAATGGGTCCAATTGGACTTTTAACATCCCTTATGGATAAAAATCCATTTTTTTTTAATTTCGATAATATAGGGTATATAGTTCCAGATCGCGCTTTCCAAGTTCCTGCAAAATGCTCGTCCAAATTTTTAATAAGATCATAACCCGATATTTCTCGGCAATTAAATATATTTTCAATTATTGTAAATTCTAGTGGAGTTAATTTGCTCTTTTTTATATCTTTAAAGAGTTCCTTTTTAATTGAGCGTTTTAATTCGTCAAGATCATTTTCAAGATCTAAAAACTTACCAAGCCACATTTGGATTTTGTCCTCTTACCCTATTTTTCAGCTAATTTCTTTTTCATTTTTTCCATTTCTTTTTCGATTAATTTCTCTTTCTTAGAACTATATTCTCCTTCTCTTGGTGTTTTTAATCGGAAATAGAATATATAAAAGCATATATGGAGAATTACTGCTAAACCCCAGAAAAAGGCAGAAATCCATGCCCAATCAACAGGATCGATGTTGCCCACTAACATATATTTACAACGCATTATATAATTTAGTATAATTGCATCGAGATTGAATTTCAGGAGATGATCGTTTATGTTTAACT
>JBHLMB010000341.1:0-4197 GCA_048938565.1 Promethearchaeota archaeon
ATCCTTAAACAGGTTGATAAAATCAAATATTTTTTAAAATATGTCCTAATAAAATAATTCATGAAAAAAAAATTTTCTATCCGATTGAATTTAGAACTGATGATAATTCTCTTGTTAGTATTAATCTCATTTCTACTATCGCTTATTAGACCATTAATTGAAACACTAATTCCTTCGATTGATTTTGCGAGTATGCCTGATTCTGAGCAATATGCCAAATTAGTGGATTTTTTCAGAGGTACGGGGGATCTTGATGATGTAAGCAACGCATGGAAAATAAGGTTATTAGTACCGCTTCTTGCTTCGATCATACCGCTGGATCCTATTACTAGCTTAAATCTCATTAGTCTCGTATTTAACCTTCTTTCAGTGATTATTTTTTACAAGCTACTTGAACGCTTTCAATTTAATTTAAAAAAACGGGTTCTCGGAACATTAATGTTTGTATTTGCAGCACCTACTATTGTTCTAGGATTTACGCCTCTTACTGATACATCAGGGATTTTCTTTATATTGATCTCCTTGTACATTTATCAAACTTTTAATAGAAATATTAGAAACGATCTCATATTAGGCATCGTAATAGGAATTGGGGTATTAGCGAGGGAAACGGTCGTCTTTATCGTTCCCGTTCTTGTCTTGTGGGAAGTAATAGATAAAGGATTGAAATGGAAAGAAGTAACCTTGTTTACGGCTTGCATTGGAGCACTAGCGATTGCTATTTATGCTTATTTAAAACTGATTTTTGCACCTCGCCCAGTTATTGGGCCTATAATTGAAGCTGAGGTCATTAATAATATCAAGGATTTGTTTGATGAGAGAACCTTAGCAACCATCGCCCAGCTTGTTTTTATCTTACTAGTTGGCATTTATGGTGTTTATATGGATATTTTTAATAAATCAAAAATGGAATGGAAATTATTACTAGGTTGTGCTTGTTTTATAATCCCATTAGGGATTGTTTTTTTATATGAAAACATGTCGTTCAGATTTTTATGGGTGTTTTTCATTTTCTCGATACCCATTTTCCTTCGAGGGATTGATAAAATAAATGAAAATGGGGATACTTCTGGTTTAAAAATAAGTTCATAAATTCAATAGCAGTTTGAGATATTCTTTTTTTTTTCTTAATATTTATTTAACAAAACTGAAAAATGGAAAAAAATTAAAAGAGAGAACCCTTTTATAATAATTGTTTGCATTGGAAAAAAAAACCCTAGCGGGGTGGGCTAGCCTGGTTTATGCCGCAGGGCTCATATATGGTATAAATTAAATCTACCATAAAGAAACCCTGAGATCGTTCGTTCAAATCGAACCCCCGCTACACTCTAATTTTATTGCTTTTTTATGGGAAAAGGAAAGATATAGATTTTGCGAGATTTTAAATTTATCCAAATAATTATATAAATAATGGATTCTCAAAGTTATAGAAGATGGTCCGCCACTCAATGTTGGATATCCCACATATTAGAGGGGAAATATTCGGAGGAAAATAAGACTCTTTTTACAATATTTGGTGAAACAAAACGCGTAAGATTAGCGGCTACAATTGTTAGGAAAACTGAAAAAATAATTACTCCAGTTTCTAACGATGAAAATGAAATTCAAGACGAGATCGATCATAACATAAGAATGGAATTTGAATTGGATGATGGTTCAGGTGTTATCCGAGCGGTAATATGGAATGCCAATCCAGAAGACTACAATATCTTCAAGGAAGGTGATCTCGTTGATATCGTGGGCGTAATACAATATTGGAACGGATATAGCTATATTCGCCCTGAAATAATGAAAAAGGTTAAAGATCCTAACTTATTATTGCTCCGAAATGCGGAAATCTTGAAAAAGATTAAATCAGGAGATATTACAGAAATCCCAGAAATTGACGAGTATTATGATAATGTGGATGATATCGATGTCGAACAACTATTTGTAGATGAAAAATCCTTCGACGCAAATGATACAAAGAACTTGGTATACAATCTCATTGAAGAGCATGAGGAAGGCATTAGTTTTAAGGATTTAAATGCAAAATTAAAAATTCCTATCAATGAACTCAAAAATATCCTTAGAGATTTAGAGATGGAATCAATGATTTACCAATCGGACGAAGATCTTTATCAATCCTATTAGGAGGTTTTTATTACGATAAAAATTTTATCTGAGAATTTTAATAGTCATAGCATATCCCTTCTATACTAGTTTCAAGTCAATAAATTATTATTTTTTCGAGAGAAATCGTCATATGAAATTAAAATGGATAATTATACTGGAAATAAAAATAAAAAGAAATTAATTTCAAAAATCATTTAAAGATCCTAAAAAGCAATTATTTTGTGTATTATGGATTTAAATAGCTACGAAAATCTGTTAGACAAGGCGTATGAAAAAATACCTGATAATGTAAAGAAGTCAAAAAGATTCGAAATTCCTACGGTACAATTAAGGTTCGAGGGAAAGAACACTTTTATCGTAAATTTTAATAAAATCATTAACTCTCTAAATAGGGATAAAAACCATTTTATTGGTGCTTTCCTAAAAAACGCAGGTACTTTTGGAGAAATCCGAGGTCAACAGTTGTTCATGAAATCGCTCCATAAAGAGCAGGTACTTAACCGCCTCATTGAAAATTATACAAAAACATATGTTTTATGTAAAATTTGCAATAAACCGGATACAGAAATACAAAGAGAAGGAAAGAAGTTATTTTTAAAATGCGGCGCGTGTGGAGCTAGGGAAGAAATTAGGGAAAAATAATAAATTCTTTTGATTGTTAATGAAAGTTTATGTGAAAATTCATTCCTATCAAGAATCGGAAACAATTGCTTGTTGTGATGAGATACTCCTAAATCAAGTTTTCAAAGAAGGAAATTTAAGAATCGAAATTTCCAAGCAATTTTTTGGAGGGGATTTAGTAAATATAGATGATGCCCTTCAAATTCTTAAAAAAGCAACTTGCTTTAATATCGTAGGTGAAAATATCATTAATCAAGCAGTACTACTAAAAATCTTACCAAAAGACGGTGTTCGAATCATAAACGGCATTCCAATGGCAATGAAGATGATGTTATAGATGGTTCACCGATTTTGTGCGATCTGTGGTAAGTCTTTAGGTGATAGCTCCCCTCATTTTGGAATGTGTTTAGAATGTTTTATAGAAGAAACAAATTTATTTGAGATTCCAAAAAAATTTTCATTTCGAACATGTCTAGATTGCGGTAAGTATTCAGTGAAAGAAGAGTGGTTTGATCCTACTGAAAAGGATATTCATGTGATAGTTCAAGAGGCAGTACATCGATTTTTACTGAGAAATATCGCTAAAAATACTCCTTTACAGTTTTCAACTACCTTCAACGAAGAAAGCTTTGAATTTTCTTCCAAAGACCTATTGAAAGCACTTGTGTTAATAGTTCAAGGTAGATTAAAAGGGAACGAAAAGATCGAATCGCAACAGCAGCTAATAGTAAATATTAATTATGAATTTTGTAAAAATTGCACGAACTTGAGAGGAGGTACATATTTTTTATCAATAATTCAATTACGAGTAAGAAACGAGAAACAATTCGATAAATTAAAAGAAATCATTGATTTTATATACCAACAAGTAGAAAAATTATTCCGTAAAGATAATAAACAATATATCACAAAGTCCGTAGACGAAAAAAATGGAGTTGACCTTTATCTAAGTACTAACGAGTTAATGAACCAAATTATAAAGATCTTGCGGAATAACTACCATTTTATATTGAAACGAACAAAAAAATTAGTTGGACGGGATTCTCAAAAGGGAAAAAATATATATAGGCAAAAAGCTTTAATTAAAATTTTACCAGTACAACGTAATGATCACATACACATTGATGGAAGAGAATATTCTATTGAAAGTATTTCAAAAAATAAGGTGATCCTTAGAAGCAAAAATGGTGAAAAAATATTAAAAGAATTTTCTTTTTTTTTCAATAAAAACATTAATCTAAGCGATTGAAATAAGGTAACATATATGAAGGAAGAGAATGTGGATTTAGACGGCGAAATGGATGAACCTCTCGAAAAGAATATCGAAGACAAGCTCATTTCTAGCGTTGATACTCTAGAAAAAAAGAAAATTGATAGTAAACGAATAAGAATTATTGATGATTCGAGAAAACGCTCTACTATTAATTCTGTTTTTGACGAAAGAACTCTATTTCAACTTAG
>JBHLMB010000342.1:0-4196 GCA_048938565.1 Promethearchaeota archaeon
GGGACATCAATATATTTTAGGGATCTTTTTGATCATGTGATTCAAATAATTGATTCTATCGAAGGATATAGGGAAATGATTTCTAGTATTAGAGATAATTATTTTACTTTTTTGAGTAATAGAATGAATCAAATTATCAATACTTTAACCATAATTTCCAGTATTTTCATCCCTTTATCGTTTTTAGCAGGACTTTATGGAATGAATTTTGTTATCATGCCAGAACTCCAAAATCCCCTAGGATATCCAATCTTATTGATAATTATGGGATTAATTACTTTTCTAATGATACTATATTTTAAAAGGAAAAAATGGATTTAAGGAAAGATATTAGATTTAGTAATATTCTATACTGTTCTTATCAGTCTTGGGGTTTGTATTTCAATTGAATGTTTGTTACAACTATCTAATACTGCTGCGTATAACTCTGCTTGAATTTTTGGAATTTCTTTAAGATCTTGAATAAACACATAGATTCTATATTCTACTGCATAATTCTTAAAATCCGTTATCCACACATAGGGTTTTGGCTCTTTTAATACTTGAGGAATGGATTCTGCTGCCTCTAATAAAGCATCTTCAACTTTCTTTCGGTCTTCGTCATATCCCGCTGTAATGGCAATATTTCTTCTAACATAATTTTTTTTTCCTAAATCATACACTTCATTTGATAGTACTTTCTGGTTTGGTACTGATATTTTAATTCCATCTAAATCTTCCAAAATCGTATACATTAGCTTTATGTCAATAACATCCGCTAATTTATCATTAAATAGAATTCTATCACCAACGCTGAAAGGCCTGCTTGTCATTATAATAAGGCCCGCAATAAAATTTCCAAGCGTGTTCATTGCAGCAAAACCTATAATCGTACCACCAACCAAAGTAAAAAGAGTAGTTATCAGACCTAAAGATTCTGTAAATTGAACTAAAATTGTGCTGATGATTATGAGAACAAATAAAAATCTCACGATCTTTAGAATACCTTTCGCTGAACCTTCTCCCAGTCTTGTCTTTCTTCCTATCTTCATTATTTGTCTTTTAATTACTTTATACACTATAAAAACAATAAAAATAATAATTACTATGACAATAATGTTGATAAAATTTACCGCAAACCATTCTCCTACAATTTGTAAAAAGTCTTGAAATATCATAATTATATTCTTCCCGGCGGTTTCTAGAAATTTTTTTATAATTTAAGATAAAATATTTGTCAAATATTGATATAAACTTTATTCCTATAAATTAAAATAATGGATGAATAGATAAAATCTATACATATAAAAAGAATAATAGTTATATTAGATTGCTTTATCAATTTCATTTATTCGCTTGTTAGCTAAAGTCACATATTCAAGAGAATTCTCATAACCTATGAAGTGTCTATCAAGTTCAATTGCGGCAATTGCAGTAGAACCAGAGCCTATAAAAGGATCTAGAACTACATTTCCCTTATATGAATAGAAGTCCATGAGTCGGCGAGGTAATTCTACTGGAAAGGGCGCAGGATGGCCAATCTTCTTGGCAGAAACTGCTGGAAAGCTCCATATTGATTTCGTCCACTTGATAAAATTATCTTTTTTAATTGTGTTTTCTTTTTTTCCCCTCTCAAGTTTGTTTGTTAATTTAGAAAATACGAGTATATATTCGTGCACGTCTCTCAAACACGGATTGCTTGCGGACGCAAATGAGCCCCACGCACAGGATACCCCCGCAGAAGCACCCTTGTTCCAAATAATTTCCCCCCTCATATGAAATCCAATTTCTAACATAATCTGGATTACATACGAGTGGAGCGGTATATAAGGTTTCCTTCCTACATTCGCAATATTAATCGCTGCCCTTCCTCCAGCTACTAAAACTCTCCAGGTTTCTTCAAAAACATGCTTTAACAAGCTTAAATATTCTGAGAGCGTGAGATTATCGTCGTAATCCTTAGTTACATTGTAAGGAGGAGAGGTGATCATCAGATGTACTGAATTATCTGGAACGAGTTTCATGTTTTGGCTATCTCCGTGGATTATCTTATCTAATATTGAACGAGGAATGGAGTCTGAATTATCAATGTATATAACTTCACGAGGTTTGGTCATATTCTTGTATAACTTCGTGTCGTAAAACTTGATTGAGTTATGATTCTCCCGTTTCGGAACGCCAAATGAACTTGTTTCACTTTTAGCTTTTCCTAATATCTTTTCGTTTGGCATTACTTAAGTATTGTGTTCTGACTTTATAAAACTCTATGGTATTACTATTGGAAACTCAATAGTTTTAGAATTCAAGAAAACATTTTGTGCATACTTTCTTTTTAGCATAAATCCTTCTTGGTACATAACTTATTATTTTAGTTTTATCTTCTATTTCTTTAATTGCAAAACCCATGGCACCACAGTTCGGACATATTCTTTTCAATGTCCCTGTTGACATGTTTTGAGAAATCATGGGGGCGGTATGAAGGACTCGCTGACCTTGCGGGTTCCTTGGCGGTTGCGTGTCTCTTGGTTGGTTTACGGGAGAGCTCTGCGGTGGCGGAGTCTGGGCTGTAGCCCTTGTTTGAGGTGGGGGAGTGCTCGTAGGAGGTCTATACAGTGCAGGTGTCGCTGTAGCAGTTATTGCTGGAGAAGTCCTGTTAGGATTATCGTACTGTCCTTGTTGGATGCCAACTTTTACATCATACGCAGGTACTTGAACCTTTTCTAATTGAGTTTTACTATAGCTAATTTTATTCTTGAGTTGAGCGTTCAATTTTGCATTATCTTCCATTAATTGTTGCATTTTAAAAGCGTTTTCTTTCGCAAGTAACTCGTGTTGCTTGAGTTGATATTTCAGGTCTTCGATTTCCTTATTTAACTTTTCAATCTTTTCCTCATATTCGTTATACATGTCGTAAATGAGGGTTCACCTTTTTTTTAGTCAAAAATTGGATCTTAATATTTTTAACACTGGGAGCTATTTAAAGTTATTTTATAGATCATTTTATAAGTATTGCATAATAATTTTAAAAAAGGGAAGAGCTGTTTATTATGAATCTCAAACAAGTGTATCTTCGTAAAAGTTGAACATTGGGAACCATTCAATTATAAAACATCTTGGAACTAATATGAAAAAAACCTTGGTTAGAAAAATTATTTCTTTTTTTTTTTGGCCTCTGATTTGATATTATTCTATTATTTTTGAAATAGAGAGTTTATTCTGGTAAAATTTAAAAAGTAACATAATATTACTATTATAGGGTTTACACTTTTGTAGAAGAATCCGATTTAAAATCGTTGAATCTTAATATTCACATAAGGATAATTGAGAGGTATTTATAATGGAATTGATAAATAAGAGAGATTTAAAAGAAGAACTCCTTAGCAAGGATAAGCTTATTGACGAACAAAACAGGATCATAGAAATTTTAAGAGAATCGAATGCTCTAATAAAAAAAGTAAATCAAAAAATAATCGCTGAAAAAGATAATGAAATAGAGATACTAAAAAAGAAAATTTCTCAACTCCAGGAAGAAATAAAAAAAACAATTTCTCTTTCGGTTTAAATGAGGTAATTTTTAAGAAAGTATATTGGTCTTAACCTTGTATCCCTCAAGTAAAAGTTATCTCTGAAGAAAAACCTGGAATGTTTCCATCGAATTGCACTAGTCCCTTTCCCTTCATTTTCTTTAGGATTAGTCTCACACCTTCAAATTATTCTTCGCATAACTGTTGAAGCTCTTTCTAATTTATCGAACCCTTTTCTTTAAGGATATTAAAAATAAATTGTTCTTCTTCTGAAAGATCACTCATGTAAATCAAGTACCATTATATATATTTAAACTTTATTTTGGTTACAATTAGATCTCATAGTTACTCGAAACCATACAATTTTTGTTAATCTCTTCCAAATATTCCTTTTGCTTTTCAATAGTCAAGAATGCTATTTCCTTCCTAATTTTTTTTTTGTTTTTCAGGAATATTCAAACTATCTATCTTATTACATATCTCTGGTTTCAAGATTGTAAAAATCTTCGAAAAATATCTTTTTAAAACACTAAGTTTTTCAAATTCGTATCTTTCATTGATTTTTTTTCCCCTGTAATACACCAAATTTGTTTAGGGATTGAATTGTTCCTAATTCAAAATTGGAGTTCTAACCATTAAATTCTTATGGAGTCCATTTTTTAAAATATAAAGTTTCTCGAAAGAAAAAAGAAT
>JBHLMB010000343.1:0-4191 GCA_048938565.1 Promethearchaeota archaeon
ATGTCAAATTCATGTTTGACATGGTTACAAGGAGGGAATGAGAATGATAGTCGATATTGCGAAAATATTATTTGCGGTTGGTTTATTAAGCAGCGTATTTAAAATTCTTTTTATTAAGAAATACAATCAGATTACTGATAGCAAGAAAATGATCATATGTAATCTCCATAAAGCATCCTTTGCACTCTGTATAATCCTTGGGTTTATCCATGGTTTAACTATTGTCCCCGTGAACCAAACTTATGTTTTAACTGGCTGGTTGTTTGGTCTTACAACAATTATTTTGATGGTATTAGGCGTTAGGATGGGTTTTCAAAACGATTGGAAACCGTATAATAAAGAACAGAACTCTCAACACGGAAAAATTAGATTAATTAAGTGGATTCTAACAATTCTTGCCGTAGCTTTATTGGGCATGCATTATTTATTATAATTTTTTTTTTAATTTTAGTGATTCCAGTTTTAATGATAACTGCTCTTATAACCGTTATTCTTTTACTATTTGAATTCGTGCCTATTTTAGGTTTTTTTGCCTAGTAGGAGAATTTTCGATTCTTCCTTTCATATCCTTTGATTCAAATTTTCGATATGAAAAGATATGATAATTTATTAGATGATTGCTATTTTGGCCGCTTTTAATAAATTACATTGGTTTCATATAAAACCCAATTTGAGTTTATTCCAGTGGTATAAATATTTAAAAAGTTTCAATATACATATCTTAATGACAAAAGCAATATTTGGTTAAAAATATTGCATGAAGAGGATAAACGACATTGGTGGACTGTAAAATCGCGCCTGTCAGGAAAATCCTGTCTAAAAAAATTCGGAACGAAGAAGGACCTTCTGTAAGGGTATTTACATTATCGAAAGACTTAGGAATGATTTCAGAAGAAGAATTTGATATTATAACGAAATTAAAAAAAACGCAGGAAATCGAAGCAAGCAAGGAAACCATGATGACTCTTAAAATTTTATGGAAGAAAAGACTAATTGAAAAAAAAAAAAAATAGCAATTGTCTATTGGTGTTTCTAATTCTTTCATATACTATAGCGTATAATAATAAATCCATAAAGAACACAAAAACAGCCTAAAGCTTCCATCTCTAATATCTTCGAGGTAATCTGATTGTTCAGAAAGCGAATCGTTTTCGAATAGTTCATGCAACGAGACTGAAAATTCATTCAATAGAACTTTCTCATAGGGAGGGGGAGTGGTTGTTTGTTCGTTATACACGATAAGTCCTATTAAAGCAAGAGATAAAGACGAGACAATCACGATAGGAATTAAAATTTTAGCTATTTTTTTCAATCGGGCATCCTCTCCTTAAAGACGATAAAAAGTTTTAATATTGGATTCAAAAAAACATGAGCGTTTTTTTGGTTTCCTTGCATTCTTCAATTTCCTGATTATTTTTCAGTTTCGTTAGAATGTCAAATTCTTTTTCTGAAATCATTCCTGATGTTTTCGCAAACCTAAATACCCTTATCGAAGTTCCTTCTTCGTTCTGAATTTTTTTAGACAGCATTTTCTTGACAGCATCGCGATTAATTCGAAATTTTTAAATATGAAGATTTAATATGATAGTTAAGGATCGGATCATTTGTGACCCGACATTCTGGAGTCGAACGACTAATTGACAAAAGAAAAAAGAGGATTTCAATGGAAAATGAAAACGAAAAATTACTTTTAACTAACGAGGAATTGCTTCAAGAATTATCTAAAGAGCAATTAATAAATTTAGTAAAAATATATGGACACCTTTTAATGACAATCGATGGGTGGTGGTTTCTTGGAGTTGAAAAAGTACTCGGTAGAGATAAGGCAATTAAGCTTGATGAAAATAGTTGGCGACAATACGCCAAAACTGAAGGAGTCTTGATGAAAAAATTCTTTAATGTCGAAAATAAGTCAAAATTAAGTTTGAAAGAAAGCATAGATATTTTCTTGTTATCGCCTATTTGGGGAAATCATGGAGGAGAAGCGGAGTTTGAACAAAATAAATGTAATATATCAATAAGAGACTGCAAATCACAAAAAGAAAGAATCAAACATGGACTTGGTGAATTTCCGTGTAAAGGTGTTGGTATTGCATATGCGGAAAGCATGAAACAAATACTAAATCCTAATTTGAACGTGAAATGTAATGTTTGTCCTCCTGATGATCATCCCGATGATTTGTGGTGTAAATGGGAAATATCTCTAAATGTCCAATCATAGTTTCTGTAGGCGATATCTGGTTCTTGCTTACGACATTGATATCATCGTTTAAATTGTTGACAAATGCTTCCACTCCTTTTACAACTTCAAGTTCATTACTTCCTATTATCAAGCTAATTTTCTCATTGAATAATCGTGTTGAATCTACATTTAATTCATTGTCTTTGTTCATAAATCCAAAATTTGGAGATTGAACTAAAATTGTAGCAAATAATCCTGCACAAAAGAGAGCAATTAGCAAGATCGCTTTTGTTTTTCCATTTTTAATTGCTTTTCACCCATTTTAATTAATTATCATTAGATTCTTGAGAATCAATGATCGTTAAGAAATTAAACAAAATTATATGTAAATTTTTTCTCACCTTGTCTTGTTAAAAATGGTAATCTTGTGTTTATTAGGTGAGGTGTTAATATGTAGTCCGCCACTGTCGTTTTACCTCGTTATATTCCACATTCTATTCGAATTTTACGAGCTGCATTTTTTATTCATTTATAAGAATACCACGAAGCCTTAATAAACTTATTCGAGATAATTTTAACTCAATAAGGGTGAGAAATCATTTGAATTCGTTATATGATTCATTTTCCTTTTTTTTATTTTAGAGAACCAAAAACAAATGAAAACCTTATATGAAATGAAGTAGTAATTGAATATATCTTTGAAAAAAGGCAATTAAAACACCATCAAAAGATGACACATGACGAGATATGGAATATCACCCTTTGAGCAAGATATGATAGACAAGTTAGAATCAAGGCATACCATTGTATTTAAGGTTTTAGAAGATTTTAACGACGAGGAAAGTTGCCTGGTTATTCAGGGCGGAAAGGTCGTTGGTTTAAGTTTAAATTGGGTAGATCTCAGGAAGTTTCCGAGCGAGATATGTAATTTAAAAGACTTAAAGGTGTTAAAATTACGTGGTCGTCAAAATTATGAGCTAAAGGAAATTTCTGAGTCTATTGAGAAGCTAAATAGACTCAAAAGATTAGATTTGAGTGATAATAGGATAGTAAACTTGCCTAAGTCGCTTGAAAGCCTGAAATTAACGCATTTTAATATTAGCTATAACGATTTAGAGTCCTATATCGAAATTATTTCTAATATCAAAACATTGGAATACCTGAATTTATCAGGAAATAATTTTCTTTCCTTTCCAGACTCAATATCAAATCTAACGAGGCTTAAAAAATTAGACTTGAAAAACATGGGCCTCCGAAAGTTCCCCGAAGGTATTCTCACTCTTTCGTCCTTGGAGGATTTGAACTTAGAATACAATAAAATTACCGCGTTCCCAAGTCTAACGACAAATTTGGCATCTCTTAGAACCTTAAACTTAGCTCATAATGACCTTGTTGAATTTCCAGAGATTCTTTCCTCTTTAAGTTCGCTTAATTCTTTAAACATAAGTTTTAATCTCATCAGAGAATTGCCAGATTCCATAAGAAAATTAGCGAATCTTGAATGGTTAGATTTGTCAAGAAATAAATTTGAATCCATATCCGAACAAGTAAGACATCTTAAAAGCCTGAAATTCATTAATTTAGGGTTCAATCTAATCACAACGCTGCCAGATTCCGTTGGAGAGCTTTTTGGTCTTGAGGAGCTTTATTTGAGTAGAAATCAATTGGAAAAACTTCCCGAACAAATCAAAAACTTAAGCAATTTAAAATCATTAGGCTTATCAAGAAATCAATTTACAAAATTCCCCGAAGTTATTTGCAACATCCCTTCCTTAGAATATTTAGATATTTCAGAATGTCAGATAGTCAACATTCCTGAATCATTCTCAAACTTACGATCGTTAAAAGAGTTAAATTTGGGGTATAACACTTTAAGTTCCTTTCCAGAATTCGTAAAAGATCTGCAGGCTCTTGAAGTTCTTAATTTGGAAGAAATGAAATTAAATCAAATTCCAGAATGCGTATATTTCTTATCTTCTCTTCGGGAATTATACCTGAACGGTTCTTAT
>JBHLMB010000344.1:0-4176 GCA_048938565.1 Promethearchaeota archaeon
GTTAATGCACCAGAGTACAAGGCAAGCTTGATCGTATCCTCCATCGAATTTCCTGAAGCGAGCGAAAGCCCTAACACTGCCATAATCACGCTTCCAACGGCTACATAACTCCTTATCCTGTCCTGTAGTATGGGGCTAAATTTTTGCACTTTTTCGGAATCTTGGGATAGAAGGATAGAATCATTCTCTAAATAATTAAGCAGTACATTTTTTGCTCTAGATGTATTTATAATTTTTTTTGCCGCAATTATTACGCTTGTTTCTGTCGTACGCTCGATTGAAAAGATTTCTAAAGCTTTTTGCAGATTGATTTTTATGAGATCAACTTCCTCATAAAGGTAGTAATTAATGGAATTTGGTCGGACAATTATAGGGATATTTTTGTAATGAGTTTTTAGACGAGTTAATAATTCTTGTATGAAGAGGTCTTCAAATAAACCTCCTACTCCATAATCTAAAATCACGATAGAATTAACATCTTTCGACCTTGTTTCAATGATTTTTAGGAAATTCTTGATTGTTGAATCGCGAATATCTGTAGAGTAATCGGTTTCTAATCGCAAGAGATGCTGGTTTCTGGCTTTAATCTTGGTTATTTGTGGTGTTTTTATTTGATCGTCTACTAAAATCCCAGAAATGTCCACTTTTAGAGCGCTCATCTTGTTTAGGAAAAAATCTCCTTCATAATCCTTTCCTATGATCGTACACACTTCTGGAATTCCTCCCAATGATTTTACATACTTTAAAACTCTCCCTATACCTCCTAAAAACGCCCCTCGCTTTTCTATTTTCACACTAGGAACAGGCGCGTCAGGAGAGATATGATCTGCCCTTCCGTAAATATACATATCGACAAGTGCAGGACCTATTATCAATATTTTCTTGTTTTTCCACTTATCAATTTCGTCTGCTAAAGTCATCGTGTTCTTCTTTGGTAGTTATTTTTTAAGTTATATTATTTTATTTTACAGAACGATTAATATAAGCACTTATAGTATTTGCTAGAATTTTATATTTTTGGCAAAATCGAGCAAATCATCATGTATAAAATCTGGTTTAACATCTCCAATTTTTTTTTGCTCTTTCTTTCCATACCCCGTGAGAACCAGGACGGTCTTACAACCTGCGTTTTTACCTGTTTTAATATCATTTAAAGTATCACCAACCATAAATGATTCTTTCAGGTTTAAGTCGTAATTTTTTTGAGCACGAATTATCATTCCTGGATTAGGTTTTCTACAAGAACACTTCCCAGTAAAATCGGGATGATGTGGGCAATAATAAACATCGTCTAATATAATTCCGCTTTCCATTAAAACGGATCTCATTTTATCGTGTATTTCTTTAAGCCGATCTTCAGTAAAAAATCCCCTAGCTATTCCTGCTTGGTTAGTAACGACGATTAATAAATATCCTTTCTGTTTTAGCAAAAATAACGCTTCAATTGTACCATCGATAAGCTTGAAATCGTCTGGATCTGAGAGGTAATTCACTTCAATGTTAATAACACCATCTCTATCTAGAAAAATTGCTTTTTTTTTACTCATCCCGTTCATCTGATTGTTTAAGTAGTTCAATTACCTCGTTTGGGTCCTTAGCATTTAGGATGGTGCTTGCGCTACATAAAATATCTACATCCTGTAGCTTCTTTGAGTTATCGAGATTTATTCCTCCATCGACTTCGATTTTAAAAGCGAATTTTTCCTTGTATTTCGCTAGTTCCTTGACTTTATCGTATGTTTGTGGAAGAAATTTTTGTCCTGAATAACCTGGAACTACAGACATGATTAATACAATGTCCACATGCTCTAAATACGATATAAGATCAGAAATATGCGTTTCTGGATTGAGAACGATACCTACCTTCTTATTATGAGATCTGATCTTATTTATGGTATCTATGATGTTTCCCCCCGCTTCTATGTGAAACTCGAAGATGTCAATGTTTGAAATGACTTTTTCGATGTAATTAATTGGATTGACAACCATAAAATGGCCAATAATGGGCGTTTTGGTATATTTTTTTAAAATTTCAAAACAATCCAAATTGTCTTGCTTGTTTTTGCAGAACTTTCCATCGAACACATCTACATGTATGTAATCCAATCCTTCCAATCCTTTTATGATCAAAGGATTAAAATTATCGATAGCGTGTATGGAAACGGAAACTTGCCTCATTAAATATCCTATTTAAACAATTCATTCTCTACTAAGTAACAGATGATATGTCCGACCGATATGTGGCCTTCTTGAATCCGGGGCGTGTCAGTTGAGGGTATTTTCAGGCAATAATCTGTAATTTTTTCAATTTTGTTCTCTTTTTGCCCCGTGAATCCTATAGTAATGGCTCCTTTTTCTTTGGCCTTTTCTAAGCCTTTTATAACATTTGGAGAGTTTCCGGAAGTGCTTATTCCAATAACCACATCTCCATCGTTGACTAGCGAAGAAACTTGCCTTTCAAATATTACATCGTATCCATAATCGTTGGCCGTTGCGGTTACAACCGAAGTATTAGTGTGAAACGCCAACGCTGGAAGAGATTCCCTGTCTTTATAAAACTTACCAACGAATTCTCCTGCTATGTGTTGTGCGTCTGCGGCACTTCCTCCGTTTCCAAATAATACTACCTTCTTTTTATTTCGATAAGCATTAATAATTTCCATAGTTATCGAGGAAATTATACTTGCGTGTTGTTTAATATCGTTTAAGACTCTTATTGTTTCTTCTAATCTTTCAATAATTTCTTCTTTCATATTGGTCACACCTTTTTTTATTTTTCTTTAATCTTCCACGCCTCAACTCCTTTTGGATTGAAGTGGAAGTTCACTATTTTTCCACCAATCTTTTCTAGTTCGCGAATAACCTGATATCTATTATCTGGATCTGCAAATAATAGCAAATGTCCGCCTCCTCCTGCCCCTAATAATTTACCTCCAAGCACACCGTGATTTCTCGAAGTCAAATAGAAGTTTTCAACATCCTTGTTTGATATCTTTGCGCTCAGGCTTTTTTTTGCCAACCATCCGTCGTGTAGCAATGTGCCGAATTTGTTTAACTCTTCAATTTTATTCGATTCAAGGATTCTTCTCATGGAATGTGCTACGTCTTTTAAGTCTTGCATCGCTTCTATGTAGGATTTTTTTTCGACCTTGTATCCTTTTAAAACTTCTTCTTGAATATCCGAAGAAAAGTGCGAACCCCCCACATAACATAATATCAAACGGAACTGTAATTCGTTTTTCATTTCCTGGGACATTTGAATTGGAGTAACCTTCACTTCTCTCGTAAACTCCATAAAATTAAATCCCCCATACGCCGCAGCAAACTGGTCCTGATAACCTCCTTTTTGCTTTAGTTCAATGCGTTCGATTTCATATGCTTTAGTTGCGATTTCGTGAGGTGTTAACTCATAATTATAGTATTGGTTAAAAGCACCTATTAAAGCTACAGAAAGCGTTGAAGACCCCCCCATCCCTGATCCTGGCGGCAGTTCGGAGTATGTAGTAATATCAAATCCTTCATCGATTTTTAATACATTTACAATACCCTTAAACAACTCGAAACCTTTCTCGTAATTGTCATCTCCCACATCGAATGTCATTTCAGAATTATAGTCGATTGAATTAACATGAATTTTTTTATCTGCTCTTGGTTTAATCGTGATATGCACGTACCTGTCAATTGTCGTGCTGATGACGCAACCTCCGTGTTCTATGCAATATGGTTCCATATCCGTGCCACCACCTCCAGTACTTACTCGGTAGGGCGCTTTTGAGCGAATAATCATCTTTTCTGTAATTATGTGCGATTTTAAATTAGTAAATCATTGTAGGTATTTAAAATTGCTATATCTTGCATAGTTAAAATATGTTTAGATAATGTATAATAATTAGTTATATTAGAATACTGGCAGTTTGAAGCCTATTTATCAAATAAAGTCAAAATACGGAGCATAACATATAGATATATCTCCTGCCTGAAATAATGTTTGATTGTAAAACTCACTAATAAACAAATACCCATTTGCATAATTATTAAAAAACATTGGAGTAAATACAATATATTGAAAATTTTTGGAAATCAGATAAGCGATGCTGTTGTCAAATTCCGTCTGGTTGTAAGTCGTCTTTTTAAACACAACATAAGTACCTACAACTTTGCAGTAGGTCATTGTCA
>JBHLMB010000345.1:0-4155 GCA_048938565.1 Promethearchaeota archaeon
GATGTTATCGATGTGCATTAGACCATCTCTTATTCCTCTTAATTCTCCAAATAACTCGAGATTTGATATGCTATCTAATCGAGGCCCAATTCGAAAATTCATCATTAATTCATTTTTAAGATCATCGTACATTGATTGGTCAAATAATTCAGTTGTCAGTCCTGTCGGCATTATAGATATTCTAACTTCTAAATCAGTATTTTGACCGCCTCTTGTTAATTTTTCGTCAAATTTTGCGTTAATCCTGGTAAAATCTTGAGTGATGTCTATTAATTCACGAGTTTCACTACTTTTATTTGCTTCCAATTCGTTGTTTAATAGTTCCGTTAACATTTCTTCGAGGTTTTCACTGTTGTAATATTCTATATCTTTTTCACAAACATCAAAGGGAGGATGTTGATTCTCGTCGCAAATCAAGAGAATTCTTTTTTTCATACCTGAAGCGTAGCCATATTCCCAAAAAACATTCGTGCTAAATTGATAATCAAACTGCACTTCACATTCTTCGGATTGACATTCGCCACACTTGCATCCCATTGATTTTGATACTCTTGATCCTGACAGGTCCGCTACTACGAATCTACAACTTCTAATTTCAGTACAAATGTTACGACAAAATGCATAATATCCGTTATTACGCTTTAAATCAAGAGCAAAACGGGGCTCAAGTTCTAGGGATGATATGGAATTCATGATTTTTTCTATATATTCCCTGCGGTCCGTGGCATTTGACCCTATTATGAAAATCTTATTTGGCTCGCTCCCTAATGCAACACGACATGTGGCCGAAGGAGTCCAATAACAGAATTCTTGAGGCATTATTAAGTGCTTTTTTAGTCATTTAGTTAATATTTAGTATTACTAAGGTTTAATTTAAACTTGTTCAAATAAAAATCGATACATTATTTCAATTTTTTCTTTATTAACATCGGATGGGTATCTGCCGCAATAACGATTAGAGCGAAATTGAAAAGTGAAAAACCCAAAAATTACTCTCATTCGCCTTGGTTTCCTGGCTCTCGTGGTCTTTTTGCTCTCTCTATTGATCCAATGCGCCTTTTGGGGGATTCTAATCGAGGATCAAGCCCTCACGGGTCGATTAATTTCGTCGAGCGCGCACTTCGAGCCCCATTTTGCCTGCTCGGGATCGTTGGCTTGGTCGTGCTAATGACAGGAACGCTTTGGGGTCGGATCGCGTTCGAGGCTAACGAAAAGAGATCGAGAATTGGGAAAAAATCGATAGAAAACCAGCACGCTCCCTGGATTTAAACGCGCGAAAATATTGTTGATCAAGATGAACAAGAAAAATGCCATTGAATTATCGCTTGCAGATTTGCATTCGTGTATTAAAATCAACGAGCACCTTTACATCGATCGACACCTGTACATGTGCGGTAAGTGGCATTCATGATTTTGCGTTCCCGTCAAGGTAGATCAATTACGCAAGCGGAACGCCTTCCCCCGGGTGCTAACCGTTGACGACCTCGTCGATACGAGTAGCATCCAGTTCCGGAACACCATTACTTCCCTTTCCAGTTCGGACAAGGACTGGGCGCTTTCTTCCAACCTCCAGGTATGGGTTGAGCACGATTATAATCCCGCCTTGCTTCATTCGTCCCTTTCCCGTCCCATTCTTGCCGAGCTTGCCTTGAAGGATTTTGCGATCTTTAACAAGCTCCTTCACCACCTGGACGAGCTCGTTCGCCAACACGGCAACGACGAGGAGAGGAAGAGGCTCTTGGCTTTCACTTACGAGGGAGTGCTCGATCGGGTCATTAGCAAGTACGAGATTCCAATGGACGAGCCAGGAGGCCCGATTTTAGCCATTCACGCCGAAGAAAAGTGTCGTCGTTGCGGCGTCAAGCTCAACAAGTACGTGAACGCGATAGAATCGGAAGGGCACCATTTTTGCCGCTCGTGCTTCAAGAACGAAGTGCTCGAACGGGGCACGCTTCTTTTTAACGAGGTAAGGGAAACGCAGTACTTTTTCGATAACGAAGAGCTAGAGCGAGCAGGGTGGACGCAATACCAAAGGTTATGCGCCTCGTTCGAAGTCGCAAAAGAGGCGTGGAACGCGTGGAGGCCGTATCCTGGCATGAAATACCTCGCCTGGACGAGCGATCTCGACACTTTTTACTTTTATTTCAAGTGATCCCCCGTCGCGTGAAGAACTATATAGCCTTCTCTTCCTAAAAAAGGCAGGGTACGCGAATAGAAGCCAGCGCTAGAGAAGAAAACTCGCCTAAAAACATCATAAGGATTGCCGATAGGAGAACTATCGTTTCATCGAGTTTTTTCGATCCCCTGTTGGTCTCTCTTTTTTTTAAGAATCCTGGTCTAGATCGTCAATACCGAGATTAGTTTCATTAGCGAAAGTTAACGAATCGTCGTGGTTTTATTTTACGATACGGCATTCCGTTTTCACGACCTGCAAATTAGGAATCTTGCGTGCTCTCGTCATTTAAATACCGCCGATCGCTCTAATCATTAACGAAAAGATGATATTAATCATTAATTTGGAGGTGATGAAAAAGATGGGATATACTTATTATTGGTATAGAAAAAGAAAGGATCACGACCTCGAAACATAGAAGAGGTTCGCGGTAGAATGCGAAATCCTTTACCAGAACATGCCCGAGGTCAGGATAAAGTCGGACGGCGATTTTGACATCGATTGGCGCGAGGCGTATCAATTCGTTGGAAAGGTCTTTCCAAGGCTGGATCTTACTCTAGTACCAACTAGGAGGTGAAGACCGCGTTTCGATGCAAGAAGTGCAAGCACTTGATGAAACCAGAGGTTCAAGATTTCAGGGATCTTCTGCTCTTGGTCTCGTGGAAGTGCGAAAATTGCGGCAGGGAAGTCGAAAATTTCGTGATGCCCGAAGAAATATGAAGAATTCAAATTTTTTTCTTTTTTTTTTGAAAGCCCGTCTCGCATCGAAGCGGACTAAAAAATAATACCTAGAGGTGGTAAAAAATACCAATACACATAGAAAACATCGCAAATTTCGTGGTAGATTACGAGAACTCCCTCGCTTCGATTTACACGGTAGAAATTTCTGCCAAGAAAATGAAGGAAATGGGTTTCTCGTTGGATTCCAAGCGGGACGTCCTGCGGTTAGGGGATAAATCGGTGAGGATCGCCTCAAATAGCGGATTTAACGGAAAGAAGGGCTATTGCATCGGAAAACTGTTATGGGGTGTGAACTGCCTGCTTAACGGCAAGAAGTACCCCCGCATAAACGCCGTGTTTCCCAGTAGCACTGTTTACATGCTCGAAGTGATCGCAAAGTCCAGAAACGCCATTGACGACATTAATATATACTTAAACTAATTGAAGCACTAAAAGTGAACGAGATAAAATGAAACCAAAAGCGCTAATCGTTCGATACGAGGACGACGTAGAGGAAAATATGGACGTATTCGTGAGACTCAAAACGGGAGGGATCGGTCATTCGTTCGCTACATCAGGGAGGACGGAGATTGGGATCTGAATTTCGTGGAAGATCCGATCAGCAAGATCCTCAAGAGTGGCGACGACCTGGCGAACCTCGTGGGAGAAAGCCGGCAATACTACGAGATCCTGCCGCCAAGCACGAACAAGGAGGAGTTAATCGAGAAGCTGATCGAATGACACGCACCCGTGAACGAGCCCCGACGAGAAATCCTCGCTAAATTGGATTACGATTGGGATTGGCTCGCCGAAAAAGTCAACTCAATTTTCTTTCAATGATTTTTTTGGTCGAGAATTGTCGTCATACTTAGCTATTTTTTTGTTTTTTTACCATATCAAAGCTCAGTTTTTTCTTGATTATATCACCCCTTTTCTCAAATCTTATATTGAAAGAAATGAAATTTAAAGTTTTTATAAAAGATTGAATGAAAAAACTGACATTTAAAAATGATAATGCAATATTTATGTATATAGATGTACAAAAAATTCGCGGAAATTCTGTACATTTTAAATAAATTTGATCTTTCTATAAGATATTACTATACCATCTAGCAAAATTCCAGGGCGTGACAGATGGTGTTATCTTCATAAGTCAATTTAGATTTCCTTCTTAAAAAAATGATTTATTTCTACAGTAGTAGACATATGCGTGTATTAATAATTTCTTTAATAAAAATTATTAGCAAAGATACCTTTAAACA
>JBHLMB010000346.1:0-4153 GCA_048938565.1 Promethearchaeota archaeon
AAACATCTCTCGATTAATAGGATCGTCTTCGCTATCGAAATATTGAATGATCTCAACATAATGCTTAATTTCGAATTCTGATTCTTTTTCTGGCATTCTTCACGATAGTAATGATCTCAAGGCGCTATTTGATGTACATATTCCAATAATTATATGTTAAATTTTTGGAATATAAATGTATTTTATCGGCTTACTCTTTTGTATACATAGAATTTATGAATGCTCATTCATTTTCATTAATTCGACGAAATCCTTAGGAAGTTCGCCCCGATTTTTCATTCGATCTAGCATGTCCTTAAGTTCATTAATTGAGTTTCCATACACATGAAGCGAATTACTAAAATCAACATAATGTCCCATCTCGACATTAAGTTGATCTGCCACATGTTTCTGAATTCGAATCATTCCATTCACATTTGCTTCCCAAGCTCTGAAAAGATCTCGACTCCTCCACATGGTTTGCATTATAAGCTTGTCATTTTTCACGCGCATAAAAATCCTCTGAAGGCAGGGAGGATCCTCGTGGAAGGGATCTATTAAAGGTCGCCAAGTTATAGCTTGAGCTCTCCTGCTATATGGGCTTTCTTTTAATTTTTGTACGATATATTCCATTTGGTTAATTCTTGGAAAGCTCAAAACGCTGATGGGAATTTTTTCAATTCCAACTTGTTCTGATATTTTTTTATCGAGGGTTATTTCAAATCCATTGCTTAACTTCCAAGTAGTTGAGTCATTAATTGTTTTAACCTTTCCTGCTCGTAAGAGTTTCTGATGGTTTTTAACACTATCTTGATCAATAATTTCGAGTTCGTAATCCTTATGAACGACGTCTTCTAACGAAAAGGGCGCGTAGTTGAAAATTCTATCGTGATAAGAATAGGGAAAGCTCATATCAGAATCCCATATATAGTGATCGTTTAAACCGTCCATTATTTCTTCAATATATCCACTCTGTATGGATCCCATTAAATACGTGTCCGCTATACATCCGTATAATTCATAGGTGTTTCCATATTTCGTTTTGACCTTAATTATCTTACCTCTACGTTCAATTGGCTCGCTCATTGGTTCTTTCACTTCAATCAATACGGTAGCATCTTTTGAAGGAGGGTCTTCGGATTTATCGTATTCCGTCTTGATATCATCCCCTTGGTATAGCACGTGTTCCAGAGCAGACAACCACGCGTCTCCAACATTGTTTTTAGAAATAAAAAATATTTGAGCCATTGTTATTACTAACAAGATCGTTGCGATTTTATAATTTACTGTTAAATATTTAATAACGAGTAATATTATTCTTTTCAAGGTTCCTCCTAATCATGCGTTAAACGCTTTTTTAAATTACATATTTGTTTAGCATTAAAATTAAATCGATAGATTCATTTATTATTCACAAAAAAACCTTGGAAGTGAGTACATGATAAAGTTAAAATTTCATTTTAGCCCACCTTTTAATGAATTGACAAAGATTATAAACACAGAGCTAGAATTCGAGGATGAATTGACATTGATAGAGTTATTTGATCGATTATCGGATATTTATGGCTCTAAATTTAATGACCTCCTTTGGGATCAAAAAAATAAAGACACCCTCAGTTCTTTCTTATCAATCGTTATAAATGGGAATACATATCGTGGAAAGAATTATTTAAACACGAAATTAAAAAATAGAGACGACCTTTCCTTCTTATATGTCTATTTTGGAGGATAATTAATTCTTGAGCGATATGGAATAAAAAAATGTAAAAATCCTTCTTCTCAGTAGTTACTAAGGTTTATATTATTACTCGTCTTATCTTTTCTTCGATTGACGCTCGATTTTGAAATTAAATAAACAAGTTTAATATAAAGCCGTCAATGAAAAATGATCAATAACGAAGTGAATGAAACGTGGAAGAAAAAAATGAAATTGAATTTAAAGATGTGATAAAAAACCACAAGGGTTTCTTTTCCGTCTTATTAATTGGAGTGATAGCTTGTGCTGTTGGACTCCTAGTAGTATTGTTATTATACCTAAATCTTTCCATGATTGGTGGGTACGGCACGCTAACCATAGGAGATTTTTCGATAGGTACCGCGCTCGTGTTTGTTATACTGCTAGTGTTATGGGAATTATTGCTTGTTGTTTTACCAGGATGTATTTTCCTTGGAGCAATGGCGTATTATTGGTGGAAGAAATTATGTACTGAACAAGAAAGGGAGCTTTTCAAGAAAGAAGAGAAAAAGAAAAAACCGATAAATCTTCAAAAGCATGGAGGCGCAGCTGGAGGATTTTCCTTCTTGATAACAATCGCCTTCTTGATAATCGTGAATATCGATGGCCATTGGCTCACAACCTTTAATTCCCTACCCTATACATATTATGTATACGCCGGTCTTTGGGGATTATTCTGGACCTCCTTGATCGTAATTCTCCCGGCTTGTATACTCGGATTTCTGTGGTACTTTAAATACAAGAAATAATTTTTTTCTTTTTTTTTCTATTGATTAGTTTTTAATATCATTCCAAACTATTTTTTAATTAAACATTTTTAATTAATTAGGTAGTCTTGATATTGCGCTTGATTTTTTCAACTTCTTCGTAAATTTTGGGATAGCAACTTTTAAACAAGCGATACCAATCCAGACCTACTAGTGCCCCTGCAATAAACAGTCCTACGACGCTCCATGATACGATCGTTTCACTATCTAATCCAAACATATGACGAGATATAAAATCTACATTGTGAATGATGGCAATTTCAGTAAAAGAACAGATTATTAATCCTAAAGGATAAAGCATTCTGAGCGGGGAACTATAGAACCTCAACGAATCGCGACTCAGCTCGTTAAAAGTCGAAGAAAAGTATTCTTCGTTTGGTTTTTTGGGTAGATTAATCTTTTCAAAGAATTTTAAATGCACCACATCGTCCAGATCTCGAAAAATAAGAAAGCTTCCTATATAGACAAGTAAAAACAAGAAAACTCCCGTGAGAGCAAGAAGTAGTTCCCAATACACTAAAGAGTCTTTATTAACAAGGATTAATTGGCGGAGATAAATAAAAATAAAGGCAATTACAAGGAGTATAATTCCCAAAAATCCCTCGTGAATGTGATACTTTCCAAATATGACATTATTTGAGAATTTTTTTGACTTGTTCTTTATTATTTGAACGATATTCAGTGTTAAACCCGAAGGAATTACCGTAAACAATGGAATTGTAAGGGCGTTTCTCAAGGATGTTAAAAAGGAATTGTCGCTTTGAAAAAAGAAGAGAATCAACCACATAGACCCTCCAACCAGGAGAAACACGCAATATATATATACATACATCTTGTAATTAAGCAGAAAAAAAAAAGCCAAGAAGACAATAGTAAAAAAGATATAAGTAGCAAATCGATTTAATTCTGCTTGGAAATCGTTCCAACTAAACATTTGATCGACTTGGAAATAATAAATGATGATTAAAGCACTTGCAATGATGAGCGAGAGAATCAACAACCTCTTGATCAAGTTCTCGTTTTTTCCTTTCACGGTGATTTCGACACATCCAAGAATTTTACATTATTTATCATCACAAATCGAATTTATACCTTTTCTTGAGTAATTTAAAGCAATATGAATGTTTCGTATGGTAATGCAAACACGAGCGTTATAGACATGTAAATAAAAGTCAGGGCAATAGGAGTAAGGAGGTTATCGGATATTTCAAGGTTGCGAAATCCAATACCAGTCACGATATCAACTACTAAAAATGCAATAGAAAAAATGAAGCTCCACGCAAATCCAACAAAAAATACACATATTATAAAGCATACTATTGTTGCCGTGAGAGTGCCTTCCCACGTTTTTTCCTTATTCCATTTAATACGCCTATTTCCATACCGGATTCCAACTTGGCTTGCTACGAGGTCTGCAATCGAACTTACGCCTAAAATTGAAAAAAAAACCATTGGAGGACAAAATAATGACGCAAACAAGTGCCCAATGGAAAAATACAAGTAAGTACCATATCCTCGTTTTTCATCTTCTGTCAGGATTATTCGGGAGATATAATTAAAGGGTAAACAGCAGCGTTCTGACTTTCGAGTGAATTCGTTTGCAATCATAATTATGAATCCTCTCCACAAGCTGGTTCAGGCGTATGGTCGCCACTGTGGAGTCCATCCTGGG
>JBHLMB010000347.1:0-4152 GCA_048938565.1 Promethearchaeota archaeon
CCTTGCAGCCTCTGCAGCGCCACCTCCAGTATACTTTGAATCACCTGCTCCAAAAGTAACATCGCTTTGTAAGAATGGCAAGCTCGACCATCCGATTAGCAGGCTGTTGTAATTCGTCGTTGATAAAGCAATACCATTGAACATTCCAGCCAAAGAGGTCACACTTGAAATATCCCAACTACCAAGGTATTGGTTAAAAGAAGAAGCATATGAGAACATTCCTCCCATATCTATCACGCTTGACACATCCCAATTGCCAAGGTATTGGTTAAAAGAAGAAGCATGTGCGAACATTGCGTTCATAGTTATTACATTCGACACATCCCAACCACCAATGTCCTGGTTAAACGATGAGGCATATGCGAACATCCAATCCATCATTCTCACACCTGATACATTCCAGCTGCCTATTGATTGATCAAACGAAAGTGCAAACTGAAACATTCCATACATATATTCAACGCTTGACACGTCCCAATTACCGATGTCTTGGTTAAATCTAGAGGCATATGCGAACATGTAGCCCATATTTGTTACGCTTGATACATCCCAACTACTAATGTCCTGGTTAAATGAAGAAGCATATTCAAACATTCCGCTCATCCTGGTTACTTTTGACACATTCCAATCGCCAATGTCCTGGTTAAATGAAGAAGCATATTCAAACATTTCGCTCATGTCCGTGACTTTAGACACATCCCAATCGCCAATGTCCTGGTTAAATGAAGAGGCATATGTGAACATTCCGCTCATGTCAGTTACTCTCGATACATCCCAATTGCCAATGTTCTGGTTGAATGCAGATGCTGTTCCGAATAAATAGCGCATATTCGTCACGCTCGACACGTTCCAGTTACCAGTGTCTTGGTTAAAAGAAGTAGCATGATTGAACATTCCTCTCATATCTGTTACGCTTGATACATCCCAGTTGCCAATGTCTTGGTTAAAAGAAGTAGCATGATCGAACATTGAGTTCATATTCGTCACACTTGATACATCCCATTGATCCATTCCTTCTACTATATCCAAAGTAGTACAATACCCGAAAGCGCGATAAAGATTCGTCGTTCCTGTTAAATTTAAAGCGTCGGTGGCATTAATGGCAAGGTTTTGGCACCCGTAGAAATAACTTCCAGAATTTCCTAATCGCAAGCAACCCCATTGAGAAATTTCAAGCAATTTTAAACAATCTCCCCTGTAGTTAAAGCGCCATCCTATGATGGTCCCTGTGATGTTAATCGTATACACGCCTTCCGAAGCGTAAGTATGGGTTATTTCTGGTTGGTCCCAGTTTGTGATTGTATCAGAATAGCCATCCCCCCAATTTATTGTAAAATTGTAGGTTCCACTCGATTCTAAGGGTAAGCGTACTTGGTTACTATTACTAGCACTTAATAATGTAGTGTTCCACTTCGATAAAAAATTTTGAGAGTATCCAACTATTGGTCCCCCATCAGTAATAATCCAAGAATAAATAGTTATGAGATTGTTCCTTGCGGTCTCAGCAGCACCCCCTCCAGTGTATTTTGAATCACCTGCACCAAAGGTAACATCGCTTTGTACGAATGGCAAGCTCGCCCATCTGATTAAAAGATTATCATAATTTGCCGTTGACAATGAAACTCCCTGGAACATTCCGTCCATATCATTTACACTTGAAATATCCCAGCTGCTAAGGTCTTGGTCAAATTCAGAAGCATCTCTGAACATTTCACTCATATTTATAACATCCGACACATCCCAATCACCAATTGGCTGGTTGAAAGAAGAGGCTCCCTGAAACATTCCCCTCATATCATTTACATCTGAAACATCCCAGTTGTTCATTTCTTCTATAATATCTAAAGTAGTACAATACCTGAAAGCTTGATAGAGGGTAGTAATTCCCGTCAAATTCAAATAATCGCTGGCACTAATATGAAGATTTTCGCACCCATAGAAGTAACTTCCAGAATTTCTTAATCGCAAGCAACCCCATTGGTTGATATCAAGCAACTTTAATCGATCTCCCCCGTTGTTAAAACGCCATCCAACGATAGTTCCAGTAATGTTAATCGTGTACATGCCTTCTGAACTATAATCATGAGTTGCTTTTGGATCATCCCAACTTGTGATCACATCAGAAGATTCATCACCCCAAAAAACGATAAAATCGTAGGTTCCTCCCGATTCCAAGGGCAAGCTTACTTGATTGCTATTACTTGAACCAGTGCTTGTTAAGCTGGTGTTCCAAGTAGAAAGGAAAGCAAAAAGGTTATTTTCCTCATTCACTTCGTTTTCTTCTGAGGTTAAAGGAATTAAGTAAATATAACCCAAGGAAATAAAGAGTAAAATTAAAATTATTGATACTGAAAACACTATTTTTTTTTTCATTTTATTTCATCATACCTTATTTATATCACTCTCAATATTTACAAATGATATTTAAGAAACACATTGACTGGTTTAAAAACCCATATGGGTACTTTTTTCAGTACATCATATTTCAATTCTGTTAAAACTATCTTAACACATGCGATTATAGAAAATTTCTGCTCTATAACGGATTATTTTCTTTTAATTTGCCCAAGGAAAAATTCTACAATTTTAAAAAGAATTCTCAAAAATACAACAAATGAAACCTTCTTTCTATAATATAATTATTAACTTTCAAGGAGTTTTAACGAGATATTATCAAAATAGATAGCTTTAAAATCCATGTGGTAAAAAAAGGAATCACATAATTCTCAATATCTTGCTTTTGTGCAAACTTCAATCCCGTTTATAAATAACTATGCTTTTTTTTATGAGACAAGGGACTTTGTTGGAATATCTCACGATTAGCGAAGAATTGGCTAATTTCCAGAAATCTTTATCAGATAAAAATAAATTTTTAATCCTATTTAAGCTTTTGATTGAAGAGATATAAAATGATATAGATGGAGATAATAAAAAGCCATTAGGATCTATACCCTATATTCAAATTAGTCAGTTAAAACATTGTTTTTTAAATCCAAATTTTCTATATTTACAAGATTGATTCGTTTTTTCAAGATGAAGTAAAATAATAATCCTATGATAAATCCAATAGTTATATTAATCGCAAAACAAATAATGGCCGAAATAATAGTAATTGGAAAAATTTTTTTATTAAAATTTTTAAACGACATTTTTCCCAATAATAACGCCGTGAAAAGGAGCATTGATCCTAAAATTGCTTTCGGAAAGTTTAAAAAAAAAACGAGCAGAACATCTGAGAAGAAAAGCCCTAAAAATACTTCCATTATCCCTTCTAAAATCATCGAACCTCCCGTCCTTGCTCCAAAAGCATATTGAGCCGCTAATCCTCCTGATCCGTGGCATAAAGGTATTCCCCCTAAAAAAGGAGTTGTAATATTCATAATTCCCATATTTAAAGCCAAGGAGTTGGCGTTAAATTCCTTTTCGGGAAATAAATCTCTTATCAATATAACCGTTGCGATCATGACATTCGTAAGCGTTAAAAACAATTGGGCGATACCAGCGTAAATCATTCCCCAGAACATGTTTTCAAGTGTAGGTAAATATATAACAAAAGCCGAAAATGAAAAACTTATGTCAATAATCGAGATAGAACCAAAAATAAACATGAGGAAAACACCTAAAAATACGAGAATGAGCGCCGAAGGGATGCGCTTATCGTTAATGAGCAGTAATATGATGAGAAATGAGAGAAATCCTAACAAGAAGTTATCGCTCAATAAGTTGATCGCTGTCCAACCCAAGATGAAACCCAAACCTAATTGAATCCCCCTTACTGCTTGAATGGGTATTTTTTTTACGATAACACTTACTTTTTTTGTAAATCCCAAGATAGACCACACGATACCCGTGGCAAAACCTGCTGATATTACGAGATCTGGTTTCCATGAGGTGGCAATTGCGACCGAACTAATTGTTTTTTGAGGTTGGACGGGTAATGGTAAGTTATATTTTATGCCTAAAAAGATATTAGTAACTCCCAAACAAAGAAAAAGTCCCGCTGGATTGAATCCTACGATTGCCGTGTAACCAATTACGAACGGGATGAGGGTTCCCCAATCTCCGAATGCACCTCCCAATTCTCTAAGATTAAACTTACAAAAATGGTAATTTGTAATTAGGAAACATTAGTATACATTTTTTATTTATTAA
>JBHLMB010000348.1:0-4140 GCA_048938565.1 Promethearchaeota archaeon
AATAGGTAATTATCTTTAATACTAATCTTCCTTTCTCGCCAACAATAACTGCACTTGGTAAAGGTGGTAATCGAGAAGGTTCACCTATTATAGCAAAATTACATTTAATTTTGTTTTTTTCAAAGATATTTTCTAAACACCATTTAGTACCCTTAGTCCCTCCTGTTTCCTCGTCAGCTACGGCATTTAAAATGAGATTCCCAGGAAATGACCCTCCTAATTTTTTTAGAATTTTTAATGAAACAACCATTGCTGCTAAAGGACCCTTCATATCCGATGTCCCACGCCCAAATATCTCATCTTTAATACGGAAGGCAGATAAGGGAGGATATCTCCATTCTGCCTCATTTCCCGGAGGTACGACATCCATATGTCCATTATATAATAATACCTTCCCAGAATATTCATTATTTAAATATGCAATCAAGTTTGAACGATTATCTCCAAAAGGAAATATATCACATTTAAGATCAACTTGTTCCAAATATTCTTTAATTTTTACCGCAACATTCATTTCATTACCCGGAGGATTATAACTTTCGGCTTTAATAAGCGTTTGGAGAAATTTTATGTAGTTTTCCTTATTTTTATCAATAAATGTTAATATTTGCTCCTCGTTCATAACAAGTTCTCTAATTTTCTTCAAGTTGATTTATCATATATTGTATAAATGCGATATTAAGATTTTCCCAAAAAAACGGATTTTGAATTTCAGATTAGTGAAATTTAGGAAATTTTAAAATTGCTTGAAAATTTTATTAATAATAAATTACGACACGGAAATTATAGTATTTATGCGGCAATATAAAAGATATAAAAGGAATTTAATCGTAATATCATTCGTGGGATTAATATTATTAACGAGTATATTCTCGGGACAAATGTCTACCTTGTTTTTTCAGAAAGATAGTGGACAATCTATGGAAACCATTCAATTAGAAACTGCCTATTCCACGGATAATCACGATTTATCAGATTTCTTGCTTACAGGCACGGGATCTGAATTGGAAGTAAGAACTTATGGTAATCAATCTGATAATTTAGTAGATCAAGTTGATAATTTCAATATTAGCGCTTTAGAAAATGACATGTATCTTACACATGGATACTTTAATTTTACATTTAGTAATAATTTCACGACAAATCATGTTATCGAAGATACGAATATTTTCGATGTTTTAGTGGATAGGGAAAATTATTATTTTGAGTCTGATAGTTTCGATGTGAGTCTGATTAATGGTACATCATCGTCTACTGACATTAGTCTTTTAACAGATGGTGATGGTACTTCCTATTGGAATTTTACTTCTGAAAGCAATTTAGTAAATTTTACGATAAGCACGAACTTCTTAGTATCAACTCCATATGATCATATCCCCTATAACAGAGACAACATAATTGGATTAATTTCTTCTTTAAAATTCAATTCTACTCAAAATGGATGGCTTTCAATAAGAATGCAGAATAGTTACGACTTGGACTCTTGGGTTGCGTTGTCGGATCCAATCGAGATTAATAGCAGTCTCGGAACAACAGAATTAGAAGATGATGCGATAAACGAGAATTTAAATTTCATCAATGCCAGCGATTATTGTAACATTGAATACTGTTTCAATGCATCAATGGATTTTAATCTCTGCTTGATCGAATATGGATTCAATTCAACAATCGCTTACGAGCTAAATATTACTAATACTGAGCATGTGGCGTTAGAATTTGACTTGAGAGGTGAAAGTTCGGAAGTAAACGGTTTTTACGCTTGGTTAAGGACTCGGGACCTCGTGGAGGCCAGTTCTACGACTTTAAATGTAACATTATATCACGCAAACGCTTCAGTTGCTCGAGATACATCCTTCAGTACAAATCACATCCAACCTGATTTAGAAACCGGTTATATTCGTAGCAAGCTATTTAGCTATAAACAAGATGGAATTATTTATTTTGATTTTGATACGAATAATTTATCATTTGGAAATTATTTTATAGTTATCAAATCCGATTCTCCAAATCTCGTATATAGTTTAGTAGCTATTAACAATTATCCTCAAGATCCTGGATATAGAATTGATCACCAACTTAAATTTTCCTCTGACGACGGTACATCGTGGCAAGCGGCCAGAGCACCATCAAACGAGGGAGGAAACTATTTAGACGCCAGTCCTTTTATAATTAATGTTACGAGGGGCTATATGCCTTCTGATTTTAACAATGAATTAACAATACAAGATATCCCTATTGAACACGTCGATATTACCCACGCACCATATGATAAAAACCTTCAGGATGTATATAGTCATGAATGGGGTAAAGGTACTATAAATATAGCCTTTTCAGATTACATACAGAATTCTTATAATATTTTCTTTGTCAACTTGAGTTGGAATCGGGATATAGCTAGCCACCTTCAATTTGATGTTTCTTGGGATGCCCTTGCTTATAAAGAAGAATACGACAATATAATTTATAGTGTTAAATACGGGGAAAATCCAATATGGAACTTTAACCACGACCTAGATACAACTATTAATGGCTGGAGCTTTACTGAATTTTGGTATGTGTATCCAAAAGAAATGAATGCTCATAATTTATACAATCCCGTTCTGGCTGATATTTACGAGTCAACAAGTCAAGAAACAACGCTTTTAGAGAACCCTAGTTATGACAAGGTAATGATTAACTATTCTGTAATTTCAGGAACTCTAGATGGATTATATTCCTTGAATTTGACCAGTCAAAATTATCTTCAAGATTCCTCTTGCGTTCATAGCTATCTCAACTATAATGGGACTCTCTGGGAAACTCGTGGATTTATGTATGGTGATAATATTTCAGCTAGCATGTCGATTCAAGACCCTGAGGGAAACGCACCAACAAATGGATGGGCTAATGTGAGTTTCTACAAAAATGGAGCAATTCAAGAATCGGAAGTGGACCTATATGGTCAAGGTAGTCCGTATCGAATTTACGATTTTAGAAATTATCCAATCGTAAACCTTACAACTGGTGATACTACTGGAAATGAATATTATCTGGGATATTTTTGGACTAATGGAACTTCAATTGGTGCTCAAAAAATAAAAGTATTCTTCGATAATTATCTTATAGACTTTAATAATTTCAGGTATGTTCCTTCTTTAAATCGAAATAGACTTAGTATAACTCCGGATTTCACTCAAAGTCAATTAGAAAAGTATTACATGTTAATCGCTACTGTGAACAGAACAGGAACTGCTTATAAACCAGATTACCCCATCTCAAATACAGGCTTAGGATTGGTTTATTCATACGATACGGGTACTAAAATCCTAAGCGCAAGACTGAATTCTTTTAACCAAAGTGAAAATGTCATTAATCCTGGAGAAAATGTCAATTTCCGAATTGAAGTTGAAAATTTAAATGAAAACATCAATTTAAGCGTGAAACTTATTGTTCGCTTATTGTCTTTCTCTAACGATGATTGGATAATCGCCCAAGAAGAATCAAATACGCGCATACTTGACGCAAGCGATAGTGGTTCTGATGCAATTGCTCAAGTGTTCGATATTGATGTTCCAATCCCTACTATAGATACTACGACCATGACTTGGAATGGAGTAAATGCACCTATTAGAAAGGGTGGTGTAAAGACAGAAGTAATCGTTAATTTCGATACATTCGATGAGGATGTTGGGACTTATCAATGTAGCGACTATAGCGTTTTAATCAACCAAAGTGAATCAAGTTTCGAAGGTAATGTGATTGAAGTTGATTCGACTTCTGAATTATCCAACGAAATATATATTGAAGATTTTGAACGTGATTCTTGTATTTACAACATTACAGGTCTGAATACAACCATTATCGCAAATTATTTCACTCAATATTATACGAGCAGTTATGAAGAATTTATCTCTTCATATTCCTTACTAATGAATAGTAAGTTCACGAATATTTCGACAATACCAAGCGATATTGACGACGAGACTGAATTTAATATTTCTTCTGTATTAGCTACGGAATTTGGGACGCCCTTGAGTGGTGAAAAAGTATATTGCCAATATAACAATGGAACTGGATGGTATAACATTTCAGATAACGAAAAGACTTCCAACAATGAAGGAATAACTGAATTTGTAATAAAAACCGAAGATATACCAGTTG
>JBHLMB010000349.1:0-4138 GCA_048938565.1 Promethearchaeota archaeon
TGAAAATTTATTTATGAAGATCGCTAAAAAGGAGGAAACCATTGAAAATATTCCCGAAATTAGGTTTTTGATTCAATTAGGATTTTTAAAAAACAAAACGACTATTTCTGAGAAAGGAAAATTATATTTCACAAAGAAATATGTTTTAAACGATTATGAGGAAAGTAAAGCAATTTTAATCAACGCTATAAAACAGATCCCCGCCTGTATCGCAATTTGTGAATCCCTTTTTGGTAGAAAGGATTTGAAAAAGGAAAATATATTTAATTTACTTTTAGTCTATGATTTAATTGATGCAAACTCTAAATTAGAAAGTATCTCTGGTTTTATTATGCTTCTTAATTATTGTGGTTTGATATCTTACAGTAAAAAAACTGGTTTGATTAGAATCAATTACAATCCTTTTTCTTGTGAAGAATTACCTAGAAACATATTTATTTCACCAGAAACACCATTTTCGAATCTAATCGCAATAAGAAAGATAATTCGGAACTCATCAGTATATATTAACTGGGTGGCGAAACATCTTGGAAAGAAAGCACTTGAAATCTTAGCGGAAGAGGTTGATGGAAATGATATTCAAGAAATCAATTTACTTAGTAGTATTAATGTAAGTGAAGATCTACTAAGATTTAGGTCTGATTTCAAGAAATTTAAAGAAGAAATGAAATCCAAAGGTATTAATGCTAATTTAAGAATTATTGTAGATAAAACAATCATCAATCAATTACATGATAGATGGTTTATTACAAAGGGTAAATGTTTCAACATTCCTCCCTTAAATTCGTTACTTCAAGGTCAACATTGTGAGATCTTTGAGACAGACTCTATGCCTCCTTTTGTAAAGTTGTGGAACCAAAGCAAAAATATAATCAGTGAATGGAACATAATTGAAGCAATATCAAGAAAAAAATGATGTGATGTAATATCGAATATAGAGAAACAAAAGAAAAGTTAAAGAATTTTTTTATTAGGAAAAACTTTAAGCTACTGAGTGATGATAATGATAGTTTAATGTTTGAATATACCGATGAGGATAATTCTATAAAATTCAAATTAGAAAAGAAGGTTATTGAAAACTATATTGATACTAATGCTCTTTATAAAAAAGATCATCCTACGGAATGCTCTATAATGAATGACAATTATAGGGAAGTCTTGATTGAATATGTAGATGTATCTTATTCCAGACTATCTGAAGAAGTAGAAGAAATAATATTTGGGAATAGAAAAGATGGAATTTATGTAAGAATAGGAATTGCTACTGATTGTTTTATGCTATCTTACTTATGTAATGAAAATTTATTTAAATACAGCGAATTAGTTTTTTATGAGGAATCCGAAGAGCCATTAAATATTCTTAAATTCTATTATAGACCATTAACAATAAGTATTAACAATTTAAATATCGTATCAGAAGCTGAGCGAATTAATTTTTCTGATGAAATGTTTGAGACTTGTCTTTTTGAGTTAGCATATTTTAAAGAAGATTGTACTAATATCTGTAAGAGTTGGGATGACTACTATGAGGAGGAGGAAGATTCTGATCTTGATGATGAACAAGATAAAAAATCATTTCAGCTTCCAAAAGTATTTTACAACAAGGAACTTACAAAATTCTACAGATTAGGTTTAAGTAGTATTTTTCCAATTTTAGAATATCTTACTTATTATCAGATTTTAGAATATTTTTTTATTGATGCATCTCACGAAGAATTGTATGAGAAGTTGTCCTATAAACTTAAAGATCCAGGATTTGGTCCAGAGAAAGCGAATATTGCAAAGTTGGTGAAGATTATGGAAGATCATTCAAAAAAGGCAGATGAAACGGGAATGTTAACGAGTGTCTTGAAAAAGTTTGTAGATTTCAGCGATCTTAAAGAATTTATTGAAAATTATGAAGAAGAAATCAGTGATAAAATTTATACAAAAAAAAATGAGATATTTGGTGAATCGGTTGAAGTTGATTTAAAAGAAGGCCATATATTTAGTAACATTGCTAAATTGATAAAGGTAATTAGAAATGCTTTAGTTCATTCCTCTGACATACGTGAAGGTAAAAAAAGATATGTCCCATTTTCAGAAAGCACGGAAATAGTTGAAAATCATATTCCTTTACTAAAATTTTTGGCAGAGAAAGTAATTTTTGCTACATCCTCATCATATAATATTTAACTTTAAGTATTGAGAAAAGCTATAAGCTCATATATTATTTTAACTTATTTAATTTTTTGGTTTCATTTCTAACTTTTTTTTTCCCAGTTTCAATAGAACATCAAATTCTTTTTCTGAAATCATTCCTAACTCTTTCGAAAATTTAAATATCCTGATCGAAGGTCCTTCTTCGTTCCGTATTTTTTTGATAGCATTTTTTTGACAGGTGCGAGTTCATAATCCGCCCATTATTTAATGTTCATAAAGCATGTAAGTTTTAAAATATCTGACTCTTACTAAATTCGGTTTTTTTTAAGATCTTGGCTAAAAACCTTATTTTTTTTCATATAATCTTTTGTTTTGCTAATAAATGTATTAAAATCCTGTTTTCTTTTATTATTACAGAAGTAGCCAACATCGCTAATGATGTAATCCAAAAGCGTCAATCGAACATTATCTTCTCGGGGATTATAAAGATATATTTTATTATCATAAAGTTCTTTAATGCGTTTCTTATCTTTTAAGAACCATATATGTTCTCGAACAGGTGTGTCTAGATCGCCCTGCCAAAAGTAGCATCCTTTCAATTCTTTAGTTATCCCTGTTTTATTTTCCATTGCATTATCATCATATTCATCAACTTTTTCTGAATCTAAAAATTTTAGACTTGATACAATTAAAACACTTTTAGGCCATTCCTTATTTCCTAATTCTTTTCGAAATCGTGCAATTTTTATGCTTGGTGCGTGTCCTGCTGAATGCTTGAAGTAGTTTTCAGTGAAACCGTTTGCTCCTATCATTATTAATTTAATAGATTGGGATTCGACCACATTATCAACTGTACTATCAGGTACTAAAATTAAATTGTCAAATCCTTGTTCTTTTAAAGTCAGAGAATATGAACTTCCATCGTGATATGTCAGGCTATTATATGTCCCGATTTTTGTTTTTGGACTTCCTTCACAAATAAAAATCCGAATGATGACATTTGGATAGTTAACATTAATATAATCTTTAATTACCTTCAATGCTGTTATCACTAAATTGCTAAATCCATATAATAATATGTTAAAGTAGAATGTCTTCTTATCAACCGTTTTTAAATTAAATAAATATGAAAGTTCATCTTTTAAAAATCGAATTGAATGCTTTTCTATGCATTTTTTCGATTTTCGAAAAAAGATATTGTATTTGTTGATTTTTTTAATGAATTTCTCAAGATTTTTAGCATTAAAATGGGTTTCTATCAGAGATTTAGAGGTTTCTATCAGATTTCTCAGGCCAAAATGGCAGTTACGTAATTTTAAAACTTTTTCATCTATAGATTGTAGAAAAGCACTTAATTTTTGTTTTTTTTCAACTAAATTTTCTTTTATTTCTCTTATTTCTTCTGAATTTAGTTCAATAATATCATGGATCTCTTCTGAGCTAAATTTAAATCCAACGATATTTGAAATAGAGATTAAAATCATTTCAAATAAATTTGAAGCACTTTGTTCCATTATCGTGTTAAAATTCACGATTAAATCGCCCAATTCCTTAATCCGTTTTGGTTCAATCGTGACACCGTATTTTTCACCTTCAAATGCTATTCTATCAACTCTAATATTGAGAGCTGTGCTTTTTCCTATATTCTTGAAATAAGGATGCTGAGACTCGCGGACAAGAGAATGAGAATAGACAGTTATACAAGGTCTGAGCTGTAATTCATTGTGTTCGACTGTTGCTTTTCTTAACTTCCTTGTTTCACTTGTATATACAATAATTGTAATTAAAGTGGCTATCAAAGCTAATGTTGAAATCATAGCACCCCAGATATGAAAAAATTGAGCCAGGTCTGGCATTAGAACTTCCCTCCTTTTGATTTATTTAATTTTAGCTTTAAACGAATGTGAAAGACAAGTAGATTATGTTTTACATTATTATTTGAGTCAAAAATAGAGTATTTTTTTATACTTTTTTCCACGAGGGACTGGTAGGCATA
>JBHLMB010000005.1:0-16988 GCA_048938565.1 Promethearchaeota archaeon
GTAGTTACGTCTCTAGGGGCTTTATCGTGTCTTAACTTTTGAAAAACAGGAAATCGCATTGAATATCCTAGTGAAGAAAATTTGCTGAGAGTAATTTCATCGCCCTCGATTTCCACCACTATTTCAGGTTTAAGCCAAACATCGGGAGTATCTTCGCAATTGACTGTATTGGGTTTTGTCTCCAATTTGATATTATTCGCTTTACTCGTCAAGGATTCCAACAATTCATCAGAAAATCCCGTACCAATCCGAGTGAAAGCCTCGAAAATATCCTTATTAGAATCGTAAACTGCCCCAATATATGCTGTATAAACGCCCACATTCTTTCCTTTACCATAAAATGCTCCAATTAATACCATATCAACGGAATCAGTTAATTTTCCTCCTTCGATCCCTTTTAATTTTATCCATAGAAATCCCCGGTTTCCTGGTTGATAAATTGAATCCTCTTTAACGGACTTTGTCATGACGCCCTCGTTTCCTTTTTCTCGCGCTAATAGAAAAAAATCAAGTAATTCTTGAGTGGTATTTATTTGAACTGATTTTACCAACCTTAATTCATCCCTTTCTTGGGTAATTTTTTCTAGTTTCTTTCTTCGAGAGGGTAATGGCTTATCGATATAAGATTCGTTTTCAAGTTTTAACAAGTCAAACAAAAAAAGACATACAGGAACTTCTTTGGATATGGTATCAACATCATATTTGCGTCTTCTCCTGCTTAAGACCTGGAATGGTAGCATCTTTTCGTAAAAAGCGTCCATGGCTACTACTTCGCCCTCGATTATCGCTTTTTTGGCATTTATATTTTCTCTAATTATATCACATACTTCTGGATATTGATCTGATATCTCTAAAAGCATGCGTGAAAAAAGCATTATATTATTTCCGTTCTTATGGATTTGCAAGCGTTCTCCATCTAGCTTGTATTCAGCAATAAAGGGTATTCCTAATCTTGTTGGAATCTCCGTGTAGGGGACTCTTGAAGCAAGCATGTTTCTAATAGGCATACCATACTCTATCTGGATGTTTTTAATTTCTTGTAAGCCTTTTTCTGCAAGTATTTTCGCTATTTCTCCCAAGTCCGGATGGAGATTAAAAGCCCTTTCGATGACATCCCGATTATTTTTTGATCCCGTAAGACCAAGGGCTAAACCATCTATAATCGTTTGAGTTGATACACCAACCCGTAATGTGGATGTAATGATTCTCAGTAAATATTTTGTTTCTAAAGGATCTTTCATCAACCCTCTTAAAATACCTAGCTTAATATCACTTGATTTAGGGCCATGCGTCAATGCAATTTTCTCAAGTTCAGAATAAAAATCCTTAATCTCTAACGAAGAGTGTTGTTTTGTGTTATTCGATCCAAAATCAGTTAACGATTTTTGTTTTTTATTTCTTGAAAGGATATATTCTGCGGTCATACCAATATCTCCCTTTTTAACAAGAATTTCTTTTATCTTGGCTTTGCTTATACCAGAATGAATTGATAAGGCCTCTTTGATCATTTCTTCTGCTAATCCCATTTTAGGGAATTTTTTGATATTTGGCGTCAATTGACCTTGTAATAAATATATGATCTTATCTAGATCTGAAATATCATTACTTTTTTTTATCTTTTTGAAAAATTCGGAGAGAATATCTATCATTTCAAGTCTCTTTGAAGTACTTTCGAGATTGGACAATAACTCCGCAATTTTAAAAAATTTCACGATTACACCTTTAGAAATCTGATGATAAACTAAAATTTGAATTCGGAATTATATTATTCCTGCTCTTTCCATTATTTTTTGAACTATTGTTTCAAAAATCAATGGTACATTTTCTCCAGTCTTAGCAGAACACTCAATATAATCGAACATTTTATGGGATTGGGCTAATTCAAGAGCGTCCCCTTTCGAAACTTGCTTATTATCTATTAAATCCGCTTTTCCTCCAACCAAAAGCACGGGTATCTCCATATTACTTTCATCTAATCCTTCTCTAAATACTTCGAGCCATCCTTCTAATTTAATTAGAGTAGAGTACCTTGATGTGTCAAACATAAAAATACCTCCATTTGAACCATGAGCGTATGTAGGCAATAAAAAGCGAAACCTCTCTTCACCACCAAAATCCCAAATTTGCATAACTACTCTTTTTCCCTTGATGTCCAAGTATTTTATAAAAATTTCTGCTCCCATCGTTAACTGCGTATCCAGCCTGAATATTCCAGTTAAATACCTTTGAGTTAATGTGGTTTTACCCACGCCTCCCTCTCCAAAAATAGCAATCTTGTACGTGGCATCCGCGTTTAAAATCACTAACACCTCATCTAATTTATTATTACAGAAATATTGATTGAAATTTGTGTATTTATACCAATTAAATGCAAAAGTACCAAGTTATCAAGGATAATAATAAAATTGTTTACATCTATTAATATTTTTTTATTAATAACAGTTAATCCGAGCTATTCATATGAATACTTTACTACTTTAAGAAAAAAAACTATTTATAAATATTAAATTATAGAAACTATCGTCAAATACTTGTTAGTTAACTTGTTTCAAGTAAAATGAAAGAAGAATAAAAAAATTACAATAATCTCGATAAATCATCGAATTTTTTCTGAATATCGCTTCTGATGTTCGTTGATATTCCATTAAAACTATTTTTCGCATAAGATAATTTGTTATTGGAAACTTTAAAAACACATATAGGTCCATCCATCATTTCCACACTATATGCACCATCGGGTTTTCTTGAAATCCAAATGTCTTCATACTTACTAAGCACGCTCGCAATGAATAATCCCGCTTTTGCTTCATCTCTGAATTGACTTGCCCTTCCTTGAGTTGCAGGAGCTATTGGTGCTGGTTCTTGATATTCAGAAGCACTTGGGATTGGTTTTTTAGTAGTTGAAGTGGGTTGCACGACTGGTTTTGGAAGCGTTCTTGCTTCTGGTTTTTTCATAGTTTCCGCTTTTAAAGTTTGTATTTGGGTCTTTACAGCTTTTGGTTTTGATACAGTCTGTAGGGTTCCCTCTAAATCAAAAGTAATAACCAGATCGCCCATTTCCTTGTATTTACTATTCAAGATTGCTTGGAGATTCTCGTTGTTTTTAGTAGTTTCGGGCTCTCTTCCGATTTTTCTTTCGTCAATTTCTATGATTTGTTTCGTGTCTCTTCCGATAATACTCTTTCCTACCGTGTATCCGTGTCCTTTTAAGGATTGGGCCTGTCTTAATGCAGTGCGGCGTTGGACTAAACCTTGCTTCGCTCCATGCCATAAATATAGCGAAGAAGAAGCCTCGTCGAGGATTATAATCGATCGATCGGGTTGAAGGTTGTCCTTACTCCATTTTACTGGTTCTGAAACGCCTCCGTCTTTCACATGAAACATTAACGCCAGTGGCATAATATTTTCACCATTATAAATTAATCTTTTTTAGTTCTTATATGTTGTATATATTATTAGTAGATTGAAGCTTTTTAAAAATTAGTGTTTTACAGGCGACAACCACTAAAAAGAATTTTCGTGAAGAATCAAAAATTTCAAAATCCTTGCTAACTTTTTTATTATATCAAATAAAGTAGTTATTACTGAAACGAGAAAGATTGTCAATGAATAATAAATTATTAAAATTGACCATTCCTAAAGGTAGTTTACAAGAAGTAGTATCTGAATTCTTCAAAAAAGCGGGACTTAGATTGAATTTCTCGTCAAGCAGAGATTATAGGCCCTCAATTGGGGACCCAGAGATTTATGTTAAACTCCTGAGGCCCCAAGAAATTCCAAATTATTTAATGGGTGAAGATGAGTTTGATTTAGGTATTTCAGGTATTGATTGGGTAAAGGAAACCAACGCAGATGTAGAAGTAATACTTGACTTAGAAATCGGAGGAGTAAAGATTGTATTTTGCGTTCCAAACACTTGGGAGGATGTGAAGTCGCTTGATGATGTCTTGAATAAATTTTCACGGGAAAACAAGATTCTAAGGTTTTCAACGGAATATTTAACTCTCTCGCTCAATTACATTCAAAATAGCGAGATCTATAAAAAACTATATGGTGAAAAAGCGCCATTAGTTATCACTCCGTGGAAATCATGGGGAGAAAACGATAAAGTGAAAATCTTTCTCTCCTTTGGAGCGACTGAAGCGAAACCACCCGAAGAAGTAGATGTGATAATCGATAACACATCAACAGGTTCGACATTAAGAGCAAATAATTTAAAGATTGTTGATGTTATAGATACTTCAACGGCCGTACTCATTGCAAATAAAAATGCTTTAGAAGATGAATGGAAACGAGAAAAAATAAAAGACCTTAAAGTGCTTTTAATGGGCGTGATTGAAGCATCTAAAAAACTACACATTTTCCTTAATGTAAGGCAAGAAAATTTAGAAAAAATCTTGAAAAACTTGCCTGCATTAAAACGTCCAACAATTTCAAGATTGGCAGGAGATGATTCGTCTGGTTGGTGTGCGATAAATACAATCATTAAAAAGGAAGACTTCCTAAGTCTCATACCATTACTGAGAAAATACGCTCAAGGTTTGGTAGTCCACGAACCTCGTCAAATTCTCCCTTTAGAACAAATCTAAATTGGTGATAAATTGGATTCAATGAGATTAATCAATTCTGATGTTGTTTCGGAAGAAACTATAGCAAAATTAATACCTCGGACCACAACCCGATTAGAAGAAATTAGAGACGATGTGCTAGATATTATTAATAACATTAAAACCAATGGAGATAATTCAATCATACATTATACCAAAAAATTTGATAATGTCGAATTAAAACCTTCGGATATTCTCGTTTCTAAAAACGAGTTTAAAGAAGCATACGATATTGTCAATGAATCCCTTGTTGAGGCAATTCGAACAGCTAAAAAGAATTTATTAAAATTTCATAAAGCTCAAAGAAGAGAAGATTGGTATATAAAAATCCAAGAGGGCGTGAGTGCTGGGCAAATCTATCGCCCGTTGGCAACCGTTGGAATATATGCACCTGGTGGAAGGGCCGTTTATCCAAGCACGGTGTTAATGGCCGCAACTCCAGCTTCTGTTGCTGGAGTTGATGAAATAATTCTATGCTCCCCTCCTCAATCTAATGGAAAGATTTCACCCGCAATACTCGTTGCTGCAAGTGAATTTGGAATTGAAAAAGTGTATAAAGTTGGAGGTGCTCAAGCCATTGCTGCTATGGCATATGGTACCAAAACTATTCCTGCAGTACAAAAAATTGTTGGTCCTGGAAGGAATTGGGTTAATGTCTGCAAGCAGCTTGTTTCAAATGTGGTTGCAATTGATACGCCTGCGGGACCTTCAGAAATTCTAATCATTGCAGATGATTCCGCAAATCCAAATTATTTAATGATGGATTTAATTTCACAAGTAGAACACGATCCTGATAACATTGGTATTATCGTATCCCATTCGATGAATCTAATAGACACGATTCAAAAAAAAATATCTAGTTTCGTTGAAAATACATCAAGGAAAGATATCATTTATTCTGCTCTTATGAGAAACTCTTTATTAATAAAGACAAGCGATATGGGCGATTCATTGAGGATTAGCAACATTATTGCCCCAGAGCACTTACAAATTATGACAAAAGATCCTCATATTCTTATTAAAGATATTAAAAACGCAGGTGCGGTGTTTATAGGTCCTTATACTCCCGTGCCTTTAGGTGACTATTCTGCTGGAACTAACCACATCCTACCTACTGGTGGAAATGCTAAGAAATATTCTGGATTAAATACTTTTGATTTTCTAAAAATTATTGATGTGCTAGAATGCGATAAAGAAGGTCTTAGGCGATTGAGCACTTCTGCAATGATCCTGGCAGAATTTGAAGGATTTTTTGCCCATAAGGAAGCAATTGAAGAAAGATTAAAAGAAGAATAATCCAATTTTAATGAAGATAATGTCTATCTAAAATTTATACTCTTACTAAGGTTTTTTTTGAAGAAATGTTTAATAAATCATAATAATTATAATAAAAGCACGCTATTGATAGATCACAACTACAAGATAGAGAATGCAAGATGGATATTGAAAAATTAATAAGGGATTCCCTCAGAAAATATGTGCCATACGAGCCGGGTGAACAACCTACGGGAGATGGATGGATCAAATTAAACACTAATGAAAACGCCTTTCCTCCCCTACCAGAAATCATCGAAGACATAAAAAGTGCCATCAACGACGATCTTAGAAAATATCCCGATCCAACCTCGTTTGAGGTTCGAAAGATGATAGTTTCGGTTTTATTAAGAGAAAAAGGCACCCTTACCGACCGTAACACGGTTTTCGTTGGAAATGGGTGCGACGAGGTATTAGACACTTTATTTAAAGTGTTTGTCAACCCAGGAGACGAGGTTGTGTTTTTCTATCCTTCATATGGCATGTATGATGTGCTTGCATCGCTATACGGAGCAAAAATAAACGAGATCAAGTTAAACGAAGACTTCTCGTTGCCAGAACCCGCATACAATGCCATCGGGAAGTTAATGTTCATTTGTTCTCCAAACAATCCAAACGGAAAATCGTTTGGAAATGCTTCTATATTAAAAATCTGTAGTAATTTTCCTGGTATCGTGGTTATAGACGAAACATACGCTGATTTTTCTGATCAAACGAGCTTGCCTTTGTTAAAGAAAGTAAAGAACTTGGTTGTTGCTAGAACTTTCTCCAAGACATTTTCGCTGGCTTCCTTACGGTTTGGATATGCATTAGCAGATAAGGACATCATTAAACAGATGAATAATGTGAAATTACCTTATAATACCAATCTCTTGGCTCAAATTGCAGCAATTTCTTGCATTAAACACAGGGAAAAACTTTTTGAAAGGAATAAAGCGATCATATCTGAAAGGCAACGACTAACCGAGGAATTAAGCACATACAATGGCGTGAGCGTCCTCCCATCGGATGCGAATTTTATATTAATAAAATTCGACGACAAATCCATTACATTGAAATTTCTTTGGGATTTGAAAGAGAAGAAAAAAATCCTTGTTCGACATTTCAGCAAGACAGGACTTTACAATTACTTAAGAGTCTCCATAGGAACGAAAGAAGAAAACGATCAGTTTCTCAAGGCGTTCAAGGAGATTGCCGAGGAGTATTTGTAGTTCATAACCTAAATATTTAAAACCATTGATTATCTTATTCATATTAATAAATTCTAAGACAAGATGAGTCATTATTTCAGGTTTCTACTCCAAAGATTCAATACCATGCAAGTCTTGTGGATACAATGTTGTAAGACCCTTTCCTAAAAATAAAAAATGTCCTAGATGTCATAATTTCTTGTCAGATATTCATGATAATACACGCGAAAAGTCTGTTTTACTCAATCAATTTGAACCAAGGAGTTCTTCCGTTTCTGAAAAGCTTCAAGGAAAAGTTCGCATAAAGAAACGCACGAAGGAAGCAAAGATCGAATCAGACTTCATAGAACTACCTAAGAACGAGTATATTAAGTTTCTCGGTATTACATCAATTAATAGAACGCAATTATATCATAACAATGAGAAGTATATCTATTTTCTAGAGCTCACCAATAACCTAGATTTTATTGCCACATCGATTTTAGGAGGAGTTCTCGATAAAATGTCCTTAATCTCGGAAGAAACTAATGTGACTGAGAAAATACAATTTCTCGTAAGAGATGATCTTATTTATATGGTATATGGCGTGTTTCCCGATAAAAAAGCGATTTGGATCCTTGAGCAAATGCATAAGTATTATAGCGAACTTGTTACTGGAAAAAATTTTGACGATCTAACGAAACTAGAAGAGCATAAAATTACTTTAAAGTTTAATAGCGTATTAAAATTCATCCTTCGGGAATACTTAAAAATTCAAGATGTGTTTTCGGACCAAGAAATACCCTATGTAGAAAACAAGTTAAAAATTCATTATTTTGGACTCTCTTCGCGCTCAATTGGCGTGATTTCCTTGTTATTGGGCGATGAACTTAATGTGGAAGTACCAGGGAATTTTGAAAATCCTGAGGAAATCGCAGAAATGAAAGAATCCTTGTTAACAGCAAAAATTGAAGCCATAGCGGCCAATACGCTGGGAAATACAGGCGCCGTTCCACGATGGATCGCCGTAAAATTAGGCTTTCAAAACTATCGATTTCTGACATTCAGGAAATTTAAAAATGAATACTTTGCGTCCTTTCTTTCGGAAGGTAACCTAGGAAAGCTTGATAAGTTAGAGGCGGAACTAGAACCTTATTTGAAAAATATCCTCAAAACTCCATTTTCTGGCAATTTAAAACCATTCAATGAACTCCGTGCTACAATGGCTAAAAAATATAGGGAATCGAGTGAGATACATTAACGAAAATTATTTTTATAAAAAGCATATTCTTATAATTAAAATCCCATAAAAAATCCGAATTTCTAAAATGAATGAAAAATTTTCTCCCTTGGAAATTTACGAGAGATTTAGATCTGACCAAATAGATGCCAAAAAGGCAGTTCAAATGCTGCTTTTCTTGATAGAGAATTCGGAATCGCAAGATGTGAGAAAAGATTGCGTGAATTACTTGGGAAAAGTTACCATGGGTGAAAAGGAAGAAGTTGTCGCCATTTTAGTGAATCTTATGCTTTCAGATTATGACAACTCTGTAAGATTGGCTGCTGCTACTGTATTAAAAAACAATCATCCACTCGAAGCAATCGAACCAATGAGATGGATGATATCTCACGAGCCTGATTACGATTGTAGCGTTGCAATACTCGAATTATTGGGTAATATAAACAATATACAAGCAAAACTCATACTCATTGATAAATTGCAGCAAATAGTGAAAATAAAAATTGTTAATAAACGCGAAAAGCATCAACTTGTAAAATATCAAAAGGCCCTCGTAAATTTAATAGAAGAAAGTAAAGTAAATAATTTACACCACGAAGAACTATCAGAAATCCTCGTAAATTACAGTACTATTGATGCACTTATCGATAAGTTCGTAATGGTTCACTACGAACTTGACAATTGCCTAGTTGAGGAATTGGATCTATCGGAATTGCAGAATAATTTTGTTTTTAGAGGGCAACCATATCCCACAGAGATATCCAGCATTAATGATATAATAGGATTATATAACCTCAAGCGCTTGAAATCACTCAACATTTCAAATAATAGGATATTTGATCTTCGTCCTTTAGTAAACCTTAAGGGCCTCGAAAAGCTCAACTTGTCTAGGAATGCTTTAAAAGAAGTTGAAGATATAATTCCTCTAAAAGAAATGAAATCACTGAAAATCCTAAACTTGAGTGGAAACGATGTCCTTGGCAAATTAAACTTGAGAAATTTTATTAATATGGAAGTAATTACATATCTTTAATGAATGTTCTTATAATCGTTAAAATTATCAAAAGTAACTACTATGATTAACATAATGGAATATAGACCTGAAAAAATATATCAAGCCTACTTGAATAACGAATTAAATTCGACGGTCGTAATTGAATTACTTATTTCACTTCTAGAAGAAAGCGAAAACGACCAAATTCGGTTAGAAAGCATTAAAATCTTAAACAATCTGGGAAATCTGCCTGAAAAGACCTTTAAATTCCTCGAACACCTCTTCGTCTCAGAATCTAACCAAGACATTAGATTATACGCATTTAAACTCGTCAAAAGGCATTTTTTATATCAATCATTATCACTGATAAAATGGGCTTTACAGTATGAATCTAATATCGAATCCTTACTTGAGATCATAGATGCCATTATATTAATGGAAACTAAGGAAATAAAAACTATTTTAGCAGAAGAAGTTCGAAAAATCAGTACTTTCACCACTATACCTTCTAAGACATTTAATTCGCGTAATTTATTCAGAGATGATCTTAGAAGAATGTTCAAATCAAGAAAAATCGAAGAATTCACTTTGAAAGCTCTTAGTGAGATTTATATAAATTACAGGGCACTATGTATGTTAAAAAAAAGATTTTTTAATGTTCAATATGAATTAAAAAACGCTCGGGTCGTGAAACTGGACTTATCCGATGTGGAATTCGAAGTCCGAGGTTGGAAGTCAGAATTTCGAAACAACATTAAGAATCTTTTTGAGATCCCTGAATTATTTGCCTTTCATTCGCTTGAATCGCTTGATATTTCTAATAACCACCTAACTTGTGTGAAACAGCTCGCTTCCTTGCCATGTTTATCTAATGTTAATTTATCCAATAATAATATTTATGACATGCAGAATATAAAATATTTCAAGCAATTACCCAATCTCGTACATTTGGACTTACAAGGCAATAAAATTGCTCAAAATATAGATCCCCTTAAATATGATCTTGTTGGGATTGTAAAACTGAAAAGAATAAGTTTTATATAAAAAAAATGAATAAGTAAAAAAATTATATATAAATAAAAGAATTTAACTCTTAGTTTTCGATTTTGATTTTTTCTTCTTTTGTGTCTTTTTCGTGCTAGCTTTTCTCGTCCGGTAAACGTCTTCTAAAACCTTGAGATATTCGATTAGAACCTGGTTCGATTTGGATTTCTGTTCGTAGTCTTTTTTGATTACGCTGAACATATACTTTGGAAATATGAGATCGAGGTAAAAATCGCTTAATAAGGCGTAATACTCGTTGTTTTTATCGTCCCTAAAGACTTGAATCATCTTACCATCCCAAAGTTTCTTGAGTACTTCATCCAAATCGTCAACGCCCTTCTTCTTGAGTTTTTCGAGGTCGTTTCTTGTAACGATAGCATTCCTTAATAACCTTAAGGTTTCGTATACTTGTGGGTCGTTTAATACCCCAATCAACTTGATGCTGTCCTCTTCGGAAGGTCGATAGGCTTGGAAAAATTTCTTTACTTCAGTCGTGTAATCTTCTGCAAGGGCTGAAGGTAAGCCTTTATCTGCTGGCGAATCTAAAATGATAACAGGAGGAGTTCTTATGGTGACTACATCGTTTGTGAGGAAAATCAATTCGGAAGGCATTCCTTTTACCGAGGCTTCCTTTATGATTTCTCGTTTGATGAGGTCAATCAAGATCCCGTCCAAATCAACGAAACCAGACTTGTACTTATCTTTAAGCCAGACCATCAATTCTGATTTTGTTACCACGCCTTCTTCCCTTAAGCGAACGATTATCATGCGTTTGATATCATCCTGATATGTAATGGCAAGTTGTTGTTCGTTATTCAGAGTGGGATAAACGGATATTCGACGGAACAAGTTTGCGATGTGATCCTCTATAGTGTCTTCGTCGATGTATTGCAGGATAACTCTAGAAGAATCGGCTAATCCGCCTTCGTAAGCATCGGGATCATCATCCAAGTTCAAGAGCAAGAGGATATAATATCCCTTGTCGGGACCAGTATAGTACGAGGCGATGTTGAGAGAACCCACCATGAGGCTGATCATTCCAGACTCTCCACTATACTCGTGCGTGCTATAGACCTGCATCAATGTCTTGTCGCTGATGTTGATCTCTTCTGGATACTTTGCGGTGATCTCTGTTCCTACTCGTTCGTCCCATTTCATGACTACTAATCCTACTGGCATTACGATTCACCTCCTTCTTTTTTAATTTCAACATTGTCGCCCTTGCCTATTGTTTTCTTACTTTTCTTCCTACCAACACCAAGGACGTCTTCCAAGGACATGCCAATCTTGCTCCATCTATTACCCAAGAGCTTGCTAATGGCAACCTCTTTCGGAGGATATAACGCAGAATCCGAAATCTTACCTTTGCTATCAATAGTTTTACGAAGGCTCTTGTTTTTCTTGACGAACTTTGGAATCTTTTTCACTTGCACATATCGATAAGCTCCCAAGCTTCCACCAATGGCACCTATCACGATCATTAGAAGCATGAAATAGAACGCAGGCATTCCCGGCCAAATTTCAATCATTGTAGTCTCGATTTTTAGAAGTACCGTGGTGTCTGAATAATTCTCCCTGCTAATGTATATGATAGCGTTATCGGTTTCAGGTGTGAAAAACAAGTCAGAAGGAATGTTTGAAATTACGGTTGTATAACAACCGCCCTCAGTGTGCGTGAGATTAAATGTCTGTCCCTTGTAAACCACATATATATCACCTTCAGTAATATCGGTTATGTTTGCTCCATTTAATTCGTCTGTTAAGCAAATACTGATTCTTAATGTGTTTCCCGAAACAACGGCATAATTGGTAGATCCAGCCGTGTGAATGGCTCTTCTTATGATATAAAGGTTTATGATTGATCGACGTAATTCATAATTGCTCAAATGTATTTCAATTTCGAATTTATAATGTGCAACTTCTAAATTTGCTGTATTAAAGTCAAGGGAATAAATTCCACCTCCGATATCATTTAGATCAACATCCTCGCCTCCTGCAACTTTTACGCCTTCGACTCTCTTGCTCCAATCAAATCTCGCAATTTCAGCATCTTCTAATCCCGTTCCTGTGATAGCTTGCGTGTAATTAAAGTATAGGATCAATGATTCTCCAAAATATAGATTAATATCGTCTGGATCAAAAATTTCTTCCGTACTATTTATTTGAGTCCTTATTTCGAGAATCTCTATGTCGTGTTTGAGTATTATGGTTTGATAATTTTGTAATTCTGCTGTTATGTACAAGTCATATTCTCCGGTTCCTGGATAGAAATATGTTGATGTGTTTATTGATAGTTCATACCAACCATTACCTAAGTCATCAAACTCTTCTGCAATGTCAGAGTAATCCTCTTCATAAAACGATACACTGGCATTCTCTATACCTGTCCAAGTACCAGAGTTGTTAAACTCGTAGTAAACCCTGAACCTGAGCTCTTCAAACCAATTCGCATATGAAATACTTTCATTAACCGTCAAACGCGCTGTAAGATCGGCGAGCGTCACGGAAGTACCGTTTGTAGCCTCTTCATATCCTGGTTTCGTAGCAGCAAAATCTAATGTATAAGTTATTGACGACAACCAAGCAGTGCTTCCAGAAATGAGTTCGGATGTATTTATCGTTATAGTATAATATCCTTCCCCAACTTGCGTTAATTGCAAAGGATTAGTATTTAGAACTTTATTACCTTTTTTGATATTTACACTAACTGTTGCGTCTTCTAATCCGCCTATAAGAGTACCATTTTCCGAATAGGAATAGTTTGCGTTTATGGTAAAAGATTCTCCTAACTGGCACTCTACTTCTATTAACGGATTATTATTTATATCGAAAAGGTCTAAATATGTATTGAAATCCCTACCTTCTGTGACATTAACCTCATGCCAAGCGTAATCCGTGAAGTCAAGATTTATGTATGTTTTTTCAGCGGGTGGCGAGTTATCTAATGCCGAAGCAATATCTTCTTGCCATCGATCGAACCATTGTATTGAGATCGAAACATTTCCCGCTGTCGTGTTCGCCCAACGGAAGATTGCTGCGCCAGTATCATTGGTACTAATGTATCCATTTAAGACATGTCCAACAGAATCGCCATCGTCAAAGAAAGTGAAATTTAACTTGGCACCATACAAAGGACTCTTGTACTGATATTCATAGTATCTCGAACAATTAAGGACTATCGAAGTTAAAGCAACATCAATAAAATTAACCTCGTGAATTCCTTGCGTGCTAACGAGACTCCCTAAATTTACGATATCTTTTGGAGTCGTAATCGAAAGAGTTTCTCCATATTCCGTATACGAGGCGTTAATAATGAAACTGCCATTTGAAAACCTTTCGAAAGACGTGCGCCCAGTACTATCGGTTTCTTGAGACCAGGTGATGGATGTATCAGACATGTTATACAAGGTTATAGTCGCATCTGGAACGGGCCTTCCATCGTGATCCTCAACATATACATTAATTCTATAGAATTTACTTTCTTGTTCGTAAACATACGCGTTTAATTCGTGTTTTAAAGCTGCGCTTATGTTATTAAAATACCACGATAATGCGGTTTCATTTGTAAATACCACGGAATCACAGTATTCCCAGAAATCAATGATTAACTTATATGAATCGCCTCCAATACTATTATCAAAATCAGAGTTTGAACCAGGAGTAAACCTAATGGTCTTGTCGTAATATGAGATTGATCCATTAAAATAGCTGATATTTGACTGACTAGGATTCGATAAAGCATAATTCGTGATAAAAAGCCCGATGGCGTCGCTTGAGGCATCAGGCTCGTTATATACTACCGTGTAATCTTCTGCTGTAAGACCACTTGTATCAGTGATATCCAATTGAGTCACGCCATCATAAATTAAATAACACTCGTCGTGATCGTCTATTTGAGAGAAATTAAAGTATGTATTCATAGCGTTCATTTTACTTGCACTACTCTCTCCCTCGTATTCGTCATCGAAATAGATCGACCTGTTAATGTTCCATACATTAAGATCGTGGTAGAAAGTGCAAATATCAGTCACGTGCATGTCAAAAGCAGCCGTCCAATCAACCGCGTATTTGGAAAAGACTTGACCGGATTCTAAAGTAGTTATTTCATCGATGACTGAAGGATTAGTGCTGTATTTATATGTTTCTATATCAGATTGAGAAAGCGAAGTATTATACAAAGCCACCTCGTCAATCACGCCATCAAAGTTCTGGTCAGTGTGCTCAGATCCTCCAATCGTGAAAAAACTCCCAACAGCCTCGTCCATGTCATTAGTTCCCGTACCCGATCCATCCCAATAGGTTGAATAAAACCATTGATCGTTTACTCTAAGGGAAACACATATCGCTGTCTGGGTAAAATCAACGACAAGAGCGATGAAATTCCATTCTCCCTCCTGTACATCACACGGAATGTCAACTTGTCCGTCTCTCTGTTCCGTATCGAGGTAGATATGAACGGGATTAGTACCAAGACCCGCATTGGGATTGACACCTATTTCGAAATTGTCGTTAATAGAGTCATGAGCTTTTGCCATGAAACAATTCATCGTTAAATGATTGGTGTCGTAAAGCGTATCTGTTGGTTGGAGCGTTTCTGGCTTGATCCAACACATCATCGTCCATTGCTGGCTACTACCGCTAAAAGGCTCTCCTGGATCGTCCAATCCGCCAGCCCACGAGACCCATTCGAATCCTGGGTCGGCATATTCAAAGTCAACTGCCGAATTAATTATTCCAGTAGTCCACTCGGGAGAACCGCCACTTGTTCCCTTAAAAACGCCTAATCCCTCGTATCCTGATGAATCTATTACTGTGGTTCCTTGACCCTCGTCCATGTGTGCTAGGAACCTAAGGTTTGGATGCGAAAGTTGCTTTTCAGGGGATAAAGAATTTGGTGAATGATAATTTATACCATCTTTTTCCAAAGTTCTTGCCGCATAACCTTCTTGAAGTACGATTTTATAATCAGAACCAGAATCCCCTCTTACATTTACCGTGAGTGTCTCACCATCTGGTATCGTGCTTGAGAAATCCGTATCATAGTCATAACTCGTGTCAATACCGTCATCGTTTTCGTTGTAGTAGAAGAAATATGTAACATTTGATTGTGCTGGCACATCCGCCAAGAATGTTATACTACATGATTGGATGTAGTCGGGATCAACACAAGGAGTTACGTTCCAAACTTGAACGGGAATGGGATCGCTCCAATAAGGAGGTCCCGCAGGGTCGTATTTTATTATCCTTTCGGTACCAGTAAAGTACTCGTCATCTCGGAATTGGAGATAGACCTCTATAGGTTCGTATTCGTCTATATTTTCAGTATTCTCTACTTCAATCGCAATACGAAATCTCCATGTTGTATCCCACCACGAGGTGAGGTTATACACGCTCTCGGGATAAAAAACGTCAGAACTTATGACATCTTCTATTTCTATTGGTTGATTAATTAAATCAGGCGAATTACTTGAAGAACTCCCTATTGACAACAGCATTGCCGTAGAATTGAATGCTACAAAAGAAAATAAAAAGAAAGTCACTAGTTTTTTGTGTTTATTAATATTATTCCACATCTAATTTTCACTAAAGCATTTGGTATATTTTTTGTGTATAAAAAAAGTTGTTATATAGACAAACATATATTACGAATTTATAAATCTTTTTTAGGACCTATTGATTACTATTGAAATTAAAGTCAAATTTGTTACTTTTCCTTGACCAATTCTAAAAAGATCTTTCTTTTTTTTGGATTTTCAGGATTATTGATGATAAAATTCCCTTTAAATTCAGTATTATCCGCTATTAATACTCCCATTTCACGCGTTAGCTCAGAATTCTTTGGATAAAATTGAAAAACCAATTTGCACCATGGTTTTAAAATGGAAAAAAACGCCTTGAATAATGTAATGATGTTCTTTCTCATGATTGTGTTATTAACTTCGCGAAAGATCCATTGTAGAGACGAGATGGAAAGAATCGCATCAAAACTATTCTCCCTGAAAGGGGGAAAGCACATATCTGCGTTGAGAGGGTTTAATTCTCTTATGTCGTAAAATGAGAGGAATTCCGAGACTATATCAATAGATACAACTTTATAGCCGATTTCTTTTAAGTACATGGCGGCAAATCCTGGACCACACCCTGCGTCTAATATTAAAGCATTTTTTTCTTTAAGTGCTAATATTTCGAGAGCATTAATCGTGATTTTTTCTTGCGTTCGCATGATACTTTTCGACGAGGCGTATTTTGAGAGAGTTTCACCCTTGAAATAATCTAAAACATTGCCATAAGATTCTTCTGGCCTTTTTTTTTTCACATCAAAATGGTACTCATCGCTCAATTTATACAAACCACATCAAGGTAGATTTAATTTAAACACTACAAAAATAGTACTAGTATTTTCCAAACCACAAATTTTATTAAATTTTGTTTATTTATAAATTCAAACCCTGCGATTTTTATCGTTAATGTAGCTCGGAATCGTGATTACTATTGTCTGAAAAAGAAGAAAAACTACTGGTTAGAAAAGCTTCCGTGAACTTGAAGAAGAAATACGGAAGAGCTAAAAAGATTGATATCGTTGAAAGAGACGCTTTCGTTCCTAAATCGCTAGAGAAAGA
>JBHLMB010000350.1:0-4127 GCA_048938565.1 Promethearchaeota archaeon
TCTTTCCTAACTTGTAAGTCTTATAAATGTCTTGAAGGACAAGGACATCATCCAGTTCTAATGTATTATTTTCATTTTTTTGCATTTTTTTTTTACACTCTCCTTTTTCTTATTGAATCAACAATGCTCAATTTTATAGCCTTATAAGCTGGAACGACTGAAGTTAGAATACTTAATAAGGTTATGAAGATCGACAATGATAGAATATCTATCCATCGAATAGTAAATATTAATGGAAGATACGCAATGAATGGAACATTAGATATGAGGAAACCGGTAATGATTCCACCCATTATTCCTGCAACTAGAGAAACGGCACATATTATCATCATTTCTCCAAATATTACTTGGATTATCTGCTTTTTAGAAAAGCCTATTGATCTAAGCACGCCTATTTCCGTTCTTCTTTGATGCACGTTCATTTCCATCGAAGTTAGAAACCCAAGCATTGAAATAACAATCGACATTGAAAGTATGCTTACAATAACGATCAAGACAATGTTAACAATCTCTCGCGTGCTGCTAATTTCTTGAGAGATTGTAAGTATCATTTCTTGGTTGTCGAAGTCAATGGAAGTACTATTCCAAGGAGAACCTAGGACTTGATAAAGATCTGCAATATCGTTGCGCAGCATATCTGCATTGTAAGGATCTTCGCATTCTACGAGGAAATTACTAGTACTCGAAAGATAATCGGATCCCGTGAGGTTAAAGTATGTGTCCCAAGAGATTATTGCGCTGTAGTGTTCGATTTCGTAATGATACCAGGACGATACGACACCTGGAAGAATATTCATTGTTCCAACAACCGTCAAATCGGCAGATAATTCTGGGAAATAAGCGCTTGCCAAAGATGATGTAGTAATATTGATGTTATCTCCGTTGCTCTTGCCAATCCTTTCCAAGAGACCGTCCTGAACAATCACGGTTCCAACGACATCAAGTTGGTGGATAAAATCGTGAAACGAACCTGATCCTTGGTAGGAATATATAGATGAGGAATGCATTCTAACATAGCTTGAAGTATTAATTACAATTAGGGACATTCGCTCTTCTGAGAGAAAGCCATAACCATCGCATGTAGTAAGATTATTCCAATAGGCAGAATTCTTAATTGCGCATACTTCCCTTACATTTTCTAATTGGGAAATATATTCGGCAGTGTACATTGGAATTATTGCTTGATGCTGCCAATAATTATCTAAAACTATATCACCTCCAAGTCTCATTCGAGCACCTGGTATAATTCCTTCTTCTATTGAGCTTACTACAATATTCACGGCAATGAGAAAAGATAAACTGATAGAAATCATTAAATAAGTGTTTTTTGTCCTTCGAGGTCTATTCATCAAGTTGCGATAACATACTTTTCTCATTTTCATCATGATGGGGTTAAATATCATCGAGAAGATTAAAGCCAGATAAGGGAGCAATATAGATCCTAGCAGCGACATTCCTAATATGAATATCCAGGAAGCAAAAAGAATAGAAACAATTGCAATTGTTGCCTCTTCATCTGGAGCTGAACGAAAAGATATGATACCTCCAAAACTATAGAACACTAAAAATATTCCAATCAAAATCAAAGCAACTGATATAATAAATTGGATTATGACAGATTTTATTGACTTAGAATTATTTCGTTTATTTTGGGTTTCTGGATTTAGAGCCTCAATCACGTTCGATCTCATGGCCGTAATGGTAGGAATAATCCCAAAGATTAATGGAATGAACACTCCTGCCAGTGGAGTAATGATCAGCGTAAGGATCGATGCGTGTGTTTGTATCTCAAATTCTGTTGCTAAATATGTAAACGAATTTAACATATCCCTTAATGGATTGAACAGAAGAAATGAGAAAAAATATCCCAATAATAAACCAAGGGCAGTCCCAATAAGAGCAATGATGAGAACTTGATAAAAAAAAGTCATGAAAATACTTCGTTTTGAACTTCCAACAACTCTTAAAAGTCCTAACTCGAATAATTGATCCTCCTTTGTCATTTCCATTAAATTCTTGATAATTATAATACAAATAAACAATGAAATTGTTGAGAGCATTGTAAATATTCCCTTTATTAAATAAATCCATCTGTTTACATAACCAAATTGCTCTTCTTCTAAATGGATCCTCAATGTTTGTTCAATGGAATCCATTGCGATGTTTACTGCAAAAAAGATACTCACTCCAAGAGCAACAGCAATGATAGTGAAAATTGTACGAATAGGACGCTTTAAAAGGCTTCGATAAGCGATTTTAAATTCAATAACTCCGCCTTTAGATTTCTTTTGTTTCATTAGCATAATTAATATTTCTTAATGTTATAATATGTGAAATTTTAGGGAATATATAAGATCATCATAGAGAATATTGAAATCGTTTTCTCAGAAGGTACTATCAATCTTTTATTTATTTGAGAATTCTTCTATGAATTCTTGTTGTTTCTTTTTATTAATACGAAGGGATGTGATAATAGATGGATCTTCACATAATTAATGTGAATAATAATCGCTAGCATTAATTGTAATTTTTGAACGGAATTCAGAAAATCCCTCACTCTTAGATTTTACTTTTACACCTACAACTTTATCTCCTTTGTATATTAATTTTATAGCTCTAATTTTATATAGAAATTGTGTAACGCTTGCATCCAAGGCCTCATTTACTAATCACTGTCCAAATTTAATTCTATTCATAACATAACCCATATATTTTGGATCAATAAATGTAAAACAAGTTTGTTTATTTGGGAATATAATTTCGAACCTTTTATAAGACGAGCTGTTTGAATTACTAATGATCAGACAACATAATTTAAATAGAAGTAAAAATAAATAATAAAATAACTCGGTTAATTATAAATAAAAATTGGGTTACTCTCTTATGGAAAAAATCTCCATAATCAATGATTTCTTTACTGTTCTATCACAAAAACGATGGAGATGTACATCAGTACGATTAATTGCTAAATTGTTTATATAATAATTTTTTGCATAAAATAATTATAAGGAAGATTATATGCCTTTTATAAATGTACGAGATTATGGTGCTATGGGTGACACGATTACTGATGATACACTTGCATTTCAACAGGCATTACAAACAGCAAGCCAATCTGACGGTGGCATCGTAATTGTACCACGAGGAGATTATCGAATAAACGGAACTCTGATTATACCGGCAAATGTAACGCTATCAGGAGTTTTCGTAGCACCAACAACATGTGGGTTGAATGAACCTTTCCCACCAAAAAATATATATAAAGGAACTACATTATTGGCTTATAGTGGGAGAGGTAATGTAGATGCAACTCCTTTCATTACTCTTCAAGGCCATAATAGTACTCTCAAGGGACTCACTATTTATTATCCAGAACAAGATGATCCTCAAAACATAGTACCGTATCCATGGACAATTCGAGGTGGAAATCCGGAATCTATTACTGACAATCTGACTATTAAAAATGTAATGCTACTGAATCCCTATCTTGCTGTTGATTTTGCGAGATATAAGTGTGGACGTCATCTTATTCAGGGCTTATATGGACAACCATTACGATCTGGTATAGAGATAGATAAATGTCATGATATTGGACGTATCGAAAATGTACATTTCTGGCCATTCTGGAGTCTTGATGCAACCAAGCAATTTACCGCTACTAATGGATTTTCTCTTGTTTTGAGAAGGTCTGATTGGCAAATAGTACACAATTTTTTCAGCTTTGGTTATCATGTAGGAATACTATTTGGTCATGGATATGATGGTGAGGGACCAAACGGGCAGTTCACAAATCTTAACCTCGATGCTGTTAATGTTGGACTTGATATCTATGCTATCAGTAAAGCCGGAATTCAAATTAGTAATCTTAATATTGCTGCAGCGAATGAATCCGATTTTGGTCAGACAATTAGATGTGCAGTTTTAACTCATTCAGATATCCCTGATGATAATGTTGATGGGGACGTATGTAAGATCGCATCGTTAAGTATTGTTAATGCCTCATTTTGGGGATATTTAAAAACAGTTATTGATTGGAAAATGGGTAATATGTTTAAAATAGCGAATTCATCCTTCATTGAGTGGGAACAGGAAAATACGGCCATTTATATTAATTATGGTAGTGTAAT
>JBHLMB010000351.1:0-4121 GCA_048938565.1 Promethearchaeota archaeon
TATAAAATGGAAAAAAAAATGGTTTCAATTTTGGATAATATACGAAAAGATAAGAAGGTTTCAGATTTTGGTGGACGAGGAATAGGAAGGCGTATAAAAATGTCTTCTTCTCAAAAAGGTCGATATGTATCTTTCAGAAAGCCACTGAATCATCCTAAAAGCATTGCCTTAGATGCAACGATCCGGAAATATCTTGAAAATGTAGTATACAATGGTTCCGAAGTAAAATTTCCCATTCGTTTTGATAAATATGATATCATGGACAAAATATATGAATATCGTGCCCCCTTAGCGCTTTTTTTCGTATTGGATAGCTCTGCTTCCATGTTTTATGTCATTAAACAGATGACTGATGTGATATTGTCCTTACAAAAAGAAGGATATAGGAAAAAAGACAAGATTTCCTTAATAGTTTTCAGGGGTAAAGATGCTTTTGTCCTTCAAAAACCCACGGTTAATTTTAAGAATGCAGCCAGCAAGCTAAGGGCCCTAGACGGAAAATCATACACACCAATGGCAGCTGCCCTAAAAAAATGTACGGAATTGATAAAAATAGAACGATTAAAAAATAGGAATGTAATTCCAGTCATTTTTATTTGTTCAGACTGTGGAGCAAACATTTCTGTAAATCACCCTGATTTAGTAGCCCAAGTAGAATCTGATTATCTTTTAATCGTAGAAGAATTAAAAGAATGGTCCAAAACTTTAGCCAAACAAAAAATTCATACTGTAGTAATTGAACCAAAAAAATCCTACGCAACAATGGCTTTGGGAGTTCATACATATTCCGCAGATAAGATTAAACAAAATTTAAAAGATTTTGCCAAGGCCGAGATATATCAATTTGATAAGTATAATCCCTCGTCCTTGATCTTGAACTTAAAAAAAATTTTATAATTTTTTTTAGATTAAATCAGCCATATCTTTACCATATTCGATAATTGAGACTAAGAGTTTTAACCGTTCCTTTTCTTGACATTCTAAATTGGTAATTAAAGCTTGGGCCTCGTTAATCAACTCATCTCGCTTAAACCAGGCTTCACAGGCTCTTTCGTAGTTCTTTTTTAAGAAGGCGTCCATTATTTCGATGAAAAATTCCTCAACTTTTTCGAAAAATCCATCAAATTCTCCTTTTTTATATTCATAATCACGTAAAATCATCCCAATCCTTTCAATTTTTTCGCAAAACATCCTGTAATCCATCGCTTCCAAGGGAGTAAATGTTTTGTCTTCTGAAACATAAATACCCGTCCTGAGATATGTCCTGATATGTGTTACTAATATAAAATATAATCTTCTTACACTATCGAAATTTGTTTTTAATTCTGCTAGATCGTTATTTTTAATGTTTTCAAACATATCACAAATTAAGTAGAGTAATCTCTGTATGATTTTTCTCGTAGGAATTCTTTTATAACCAAAATTACTCACGATAATTCTTCTTTTGTCTCTTTCAATTATTTCTGCGTTAGGTAAATGGTTAACGAACCATAAAATATCCTTGCATATTTCACCTTGGAAATCCTCCTTTGATACGATAATGATTTTTTCCGTACCTGAGAGGCAATATTTTACAATATCCCGTGCTACATACCTGCTTGATTGAATGATTATCTCATCAATTCTTTTTTCTTGTTTTTCGAGCTTTGGCGCTAGTTTTATTGTTCCATCGTCGCAAATAATCATATCAATGATAGAATTTTTTTCTAGATTAAGATTTTTTATCCAAGACTTTGGTAAACTCACAAAATAGGACTTGTTAATCATTTGAAGCTTGCGTGAAATTTTACTCATAATTAGTAATATCTTCTAACTATATTTAATATTAGATGTTTAAATTTTTTAAAACACATTAAAAATCAACTTAATTATCTCAAATTAATAGGTTTAATCACGATTTACAATAAAGCACTCTCATGGAAAATAAATACAATAGCCAATGTATTACTTTTGAATTTAAGAGAAAATAGGATTAATTAGAATGAAGATCACATTAACTGATGGCACTCACATTTGGTACGATTTAAAAGGCCAAGGTCCATTATTAGTATTAAACCACGGATACGGTTCTAGCCATAAAAATTTTAAGTACATTGTAAACACACTTTCGGAAAAATTCACTTGTTTATTGTGGGATCAGAGAGGCCACGGATTATCAGATAGCCCTATTGGCGAAACTTTTGAAGATACTAGTAAAATATATTCGGTTTTTCAGTTTGCTGAGGACTGTTTCGAGCTCTTGGAAAAATTAAATTTTATTGATAATGCTGAAATTGGAAAATTCTATATGTATGGAGTCAGCATGGGTGGAATGGTTTCTCAAATTTTTGCTTTAAACCACCCAGACTCTTTAAAAGCGATGATTTTGGCGTCAACCACATCAAAAACATCACAACCTATATCAAAAACATTAAAATCTGGGAAAATCCCTTTATCCCTTGATGGAAAACAACTTAATATGGAACTGGGATTTACCAAAAGGTTTTTTAAAACATACCCAGAATTTTCCTCTACGGACATATCTGAAAATTACTTGATATTAGATAACACGCTTATTTTGATGCCCGAAAATGTTTTCGGAGGATTTAATGTAGAAACCAAGCTTACATCATTGAATATTCCAGTAATGATTCTTCACGGTGAGGACGATGATGTAATGAATGTGAAAGAAGGAATAAGATTAGGAAAGTTAATTCCAAACTCAATTTCTTATTTATTTCCAAATACTAAACACGATATAAATAAAGAGGCTCCTGAAAAAATAGTAAAAAAAATTTATGAATTTCTTTGCGATATGATTTAAAAGTACGAAAATTTAAAATCTATCCAATCAATTCAATTTAGTAATTGCTTTTAATAGTACGATATTAACATGTCTATGGATAAAAGCTTGAAAAGTGTTCTAGTTATTGGATTTAACTCTAGACCCGTTGTTTATTCATTGGCTCAAGTGGGATATGAGGTATACGCAGTTGATTTTTTTGGCGATTTGGATTTATTTCCTCTTGTAAAAGATTGTAAGATAGTCGTTAAAGAATTGGGTTCTGATTATGAATGTGCTAAATCAGCATATCACGAATTTATTGCAGATTTTTCCATCGAATTAATTAACAAACATGAATATTTTGATTATATCGTAATAACAAGTGGATTAGATGATGATTTAAAAGAAAGACAAAAAATAATTGATAGAATTAAAGATATCAAAAAAAAAGTTATCTACGCAAATAATTCTAACGAATCCATGAAAAATGCCCGTGATATTGAAAAAATTTATTCTTTCCTTCAATCTAACGATTTTAGAATTCCTTTAACAATACCTTTGAAAAAATATTTAAAAAATATAGATAAGGAGAATTTTCCTATTATATTAAAGAAAAAAAAGGGTTCGGGAGGAATAAATGTTTACAAAATCTCAGGAGAAAAAAACTTGTCTTTTGTACTAAGAACTCTGAAAGCCTTAAAATACGATCAATCCGAATGGCACATTCAAGAATATATTGAAGGAATACCGGTCAGTTGTACGACAATTTCAAATGGAAAAGAAGCAATAATCATATCCATCAATCGACAAGTCATAGGGGAGAAGTTCCTTAATTCTCCAAATGAATTCATGTATTGCGGTAATATAGTACCAGCTAACCTTTATAAAAATGAAGAAATATTGATAGAAGCTATGGTTAAAGCATTATGTAAAAAATATGGATTATTAGGAATAAATGGATTTGATTTCGTGATTCGAGATCACCATCCATATTTAATGGAAATCAACCCTAGAATCCCTGGTTCATTGCAGGCTTCAGAATACGCCTTAAATCTAAATATATTGGACCTTCACCTGAAGTGTTTTGAAACAGACGGGTGGATGAAAGTAAAAGAAAAGCTTTCAAATAAAGAATTCTCTTATTTTGCTACAAAGTTTATATTTTTCTCCCCAGCCTCGATAGAACGAGATATAATTGAAAAGATTAATAAGTTGGAACATATTCACGATAAAACCGATCCAGATTCAAGGATAACGAAAGGTACTCCCATATGTTCGGTTTTATATAAAGGAAAATCGCTATCAGAATCGTATTTTGGTGGTCTTAAGATAATTGATAAAATAAAAAAGATAATTC
>JBHLMB010000352.1:0-4118 GCA_048938565.1 Promethearchaeota archaeon
TTTCTAAAAAATATACAAGGGCTGCACCTGGTGGAACTGGTTCGTCCAAGACATGTTGTAATTATGCAGGAACAATGAAGCCTGCAAAAGAAACTAAAGCAAAAGGTTTTGCTCAAATTATATACTTAGACGCATCTAATATGGAATACATTGACGAAGTAGGGACAGCAAACTTCTTTGCCGTTATTGAAGGAAAGCTCGTTACTCCAAAGCTTAAAGGAACTATCCTTCCAGGTATTACGCGAAAGTCTGTTCTTAAATTGGCTTCAACCAAGCTTGGATTGGATGTGGAAGAAAGAGATGTATCATATAAAGAATTATTTGAAGATTCCTGTACTGAAGCTTTTTGTACTGGCACTGCGGCCGTGATTACTCCTATTGGAACAATCACATTAGATAATGAAAAGAGAATTTTTAATAACTGCGAACCAGGAGAGATCACGAAAAAAATTTACAATTTATTAACAGGCATTCAAAGGTTAGACTTAGAAGACTCGTTTGGGTGGGTTTTACATATATAATTTTTTTATATTGATTAGAATTATAATATCTTAACATATGATTCTAATTTATCCATTCCTGTTTTTAAGTTATCCATACTTGTAGTGTAAGAAAATCTTACAAATCCTTCTGCATTTTGACCAAAAGAAGTACCTGGACAAGTGGCAACACCAGCGTGTTCAAGTAATTTTAGACTAAAATCCGTACTTGAAATATTTAGAGCTTTAATGTTTGCAAATACATAAAAAGCACCGTTTGGAACCAAGCAGCTAATGCCTTTTATTTTATTTAAACGACTCACGACATAATCTCTTCTGGTCTTGTAAATATCTAGCATTTTTTTTGCATCATCCATACAGGTTAGAGCGTGAATTGCTGCAGATTGGGATATCGAGGGAGCACAAATAGAAAAATTTTGTTGAATGGGGATCATTTTGCTTATAAGAGCAAAAGGGGCAATAATATATCCTAATCTCCATCCCGTCATTGCCCAAAATTTACTAAAACCATCCAAGACAACTAATTTATTATGACATTCCTTATATGTCTTATCACTTAAAGAAGGTGCAATTTTATCATTATAAGTTAATTCAGAGTAAATTTCATCGGATATGACCCAAAAATTATTTTTTTTTACAATTTCATAAATTTTTTCTAAACTTCTATTTGAAATTATTTGACCCGTAGGATTTGAAGGACTATTGAGAACAAGGGCTTTTGTCCTTGGCGAGATCGTTTTTTTTAATAATTCGATATCCAAATCAAACTCGTTCTCTTCGTAAATTGGTAAAAATATTGGTTTTCCTCCAAAGAATTCTACGAAATTTGGATAGCACGGATAACCTGGATCTGTAATTATAACTTCATCTCCAGGATTTATAAGCACTGAGAAAATGTTAAAAAACGCAGGACTCGTGCCACCAGTTATCATAAATTGGGTTTTAGGATCGAATATTGTAGACCTTGTGGATTCCTTATATTTAGAGAGAGCTTCTCGCAATTCCATAACGCCCAATGAATGTGTGTAATGAGTTTTTCCAAGTTTAATATCACTAAAGCATCCATTAATTATTTTGCTTGGAGTGTCAAAATCAGGCTCACCAATTTCCATATGGATCACATCAATCCCATTTTGTTCCATTTCGAGAGCTTTCTCGAGAACTTGCATTACAATGAATGGTTTTATTGTATTAATTCTATCAGCAAACATTTTTCAGGAAAAAGTAAATAATCATTTAAATTATAATTTAATTGATTCAATAAAAATTTGAAAGAATTTATTGTTTTCATTAGAAAAGAGGGATAATGTTTAATTGGTGCAAAAATAATTTTATTACATCATATTTATCAGAAAAGGTGAAATTATAATAACGATAGTAAATGTATTTGTGTGCAAGATTTGTGGGGAGTCATATATAGGGGAAGAGGAACCAAGTAGATGCCCTTTTTGCGGAGCACATAGAAAGTATTTCGTAAAAGCAAGCGATTATAACGACACTAATGCGTGGGATGTTGATTTGAACGAAACTGATAAAAAGAACGCAGAAAAAGCGTTAGATGTAGAGATTTCTAATACTATCTTTTATAAGTGTTCAAGCAATAAAACTCCCGAATTAGAAGGTCAAAAATTATTCAAAATACTTGCTAAAGTGGAAAATGAGCATGCGTCCGTTTGGAAAAAAATATTAAAACTCGATAAGATAGAACTTCCAAAATACGACGAATGCGCCTCTGAATTCACCCCAAACCTAGAAGAATCTCATCAAAGAGAGGAGAGAGCCATAAAATTTTATGGTGAAGCTGCTACTGGGGCAAAAAATCCTCGGGTTAAGGAAATTTTTCAAGCTTTTGTTGAAGTAGAGACCGACCACCTTCATTTGTCAGAAGAACGGTTAAAGTAGTGGTGAATTTCATAAAAAGCTATTATTTATCTTTTTTTTAATTTCCAATAAATTCATCGATTAAAATTTTTATTTTACGCATTCTGCTATTAATTTGGATTTAAAAAACGCTCGTTCTTCAAGAGACAAATTTTCCAAATCTTTTCCTTGTACATAGTAATTATCTAGAGGTAATTCATCGTCTGTTAAAGCGTTTAATGTAAGAATTGAATTTCTAACAATATCTTGAGTATTTGGATTGTTTTTTAGTTCTTGCATTAATTCTATCATGTGTTTTGTCCTAAAAAATTCCCTATTTTTTAGAAAATCGATGTCGTGCTGATATGTAAAAAATTCGTTCAAAAAATCTTCTGCGATCGAATAGCTTGTTTTTAGGTCATTCATAGTAGTATCAAAAATGATGGTAATAATCCCTTGGATAAATATAGATTATAACTACTATATAAAACTTCTTTGACACTTTTGTATGATAAGAAGTTTATATTTCAATTCTTAACCAGACTAATTTATGAATGCAATTCTTCTATCTCTAACTATCATTCACAAATTCGATGATGATTGATATTAAATAATGAAATGTCCGTATTGTAATTCCGAGTTATTTCTTTCTGATTTTTTTTCAAATGTAAGAAAAGGGTTTTTATCTAGAGAATTAAAAGGAATATTTAAAGGATTAGAAATCAACAAAGTAAAAATTTTTATTTGTCCTCATTGCGATAAAATTCTAGGATTTTCAGAGAATTCTGTTTGCAAATATTAAAAATATTTTTTTTCGATATTCAATTGTCTTACTCAACTATCACTAATAATTCTAAGAAAGTGATAAAATAGGAAAAACAAAATATGCTTAAGCAATCAACGACGACACCTTCCTGGAAAATTATCTCGAGCACTTATTGCTTCTGCAAGCCAATTCAAATTTATGGCGGCGAGATTAACGAAGGATGTGTGTTATGAAGTTGCAAATGTTATGGGAGGGGCAGAACTGGGCGATAACACGCTTATGCACGACTTTTTAAATGTTTCCCGTATCCAAGAAATCGTTGGTGGATCCAGGCAAATTCAACTTCATATAATGTCGGGTGCTCTATGCTCAATAGCGAAGGGAATATAATCCTTTTTTCTTATATTTTTACTTATTACAAATATTAATACAACTACAATATTTCTTCTTTATATATATTAATAATTATGTAGTTGTAATTGAGACTACATTTTGAATATTAGTAATTATAATTAGTAAAATGTAGTTGTATTTGCAACTACTTATTAGGGAAGGAGAGTAATCTTTATATGGATGTACTTGTAATAGTAACTTATGGTGAGTATAACAAAACGAAAAATTGGAAAAAACCTCTATTACTCCTTACAGTATTCATATAGAGATAAGGGAAAAGTTAAAAACCTTTATAAAGAAATAGGAAAGGAAATACCTTCAGATATAGAAAGAATTAAAGACGAATTCATTGAAGAGATTGCTACAAAACGATGGATTCAAACCATCGACCAAAAACGAAAATTTTATGTCTCAAAAATAAACAAGCTCTCAGATTTTCTCAAGATGGAGCACTTAAGAGAATTTGGCATCCGATTTACATATCATTCAAATAAGATTGAAGGATCTACCTTAACATTGCGAGAAGTTGCCTTGGCAGTAAACGAACCCAATGTTCCCATCAATAAATCAACTTACGACATTATTGAAGCAAAATTGCA
>JBHLMB010000353.1:0-4112 GCA_048938565.1 Promethearchaeota archaeon
TGGCACGATTTATTACATTGGCTTGACGAAGGAGGACACAAAGGAACTGGCAGATACGCTAGCGCCTGATGTGTATCAAGGTGCCGTAAATAGATTATTGGATGTTAAAAAGGCAGAGTACATTGTTGGCGGTTACAGAACTGAAGCAGTTCTAGGTTATATTGACTTGGTAATGGACGCACAAAAGCTCTTTCTAGGTACCGGATGCGCTTCTGACAACTTGTCCGCACTTGTTGCCGGAGATCATGATACTTACAAGTACTGGTTTAGAAGCATGCCTCACCCCTCTTCGGCTCAAGGTACTGATATTTTCACATTCTTGGGTTATATTACCCATCCAGGCACTGGTTTAATGATGCAAGCATTTATGCAAGGCTTGTGGAATCTTACCTATCCATACGAACGCAACATAACTCGATTGGCAATGGTATACGAACCCAAACAATGGGCAATAGACATTGCTGGAGCATTAGACCCATTAACTATCCAATATGGCCTAAATGGTTTATTCGGTTGCCACATAGAAAGCGTTACCTCGACGCTATTAGATCCTCTTGCCGATTGGACAACGCAGATAAATAATGTGATGGCCACGCAACCCCAGATCGTAATCCCTGTTTTATCTGATTACTTGTCAAACGACTTCTTGGCAGCAATCCAGGCTTATACTGCTGGGCCTAAACCATTTATTGCCGGTATTGATGTAGACTGTCAAGAGGCAGATAAATGGACTCGATCTGGTGGAGATGTTGAAGGAGTTGTCTTTACATCGTCAGATGCTGGATTGAATGTCTCCTATTCGAACATGACTGTACCTTTCTGCAATGCTTACTACGAACAAACTCATGGAGATAGACCTCTCTATACGGCAACAGGCGCTTACGATGCAATGTACCTCTTAAAGTACGCCCTTGAAAATACGGATTCGTTTAACGTCACCGGCCTAATTGCTGAAATGGAATCCTGGACTACGGGTAATCCGTTGATAAACGCAACAGCAGCATCTCCGTATTTCGCATTCACTGCTACCCATGATCCTCAGGCTGGCCTTGGTTATTATCAAATAATGTGGGGTCAATGGCAAGCTGATCAGCAGATGTGGTGCATCCCTGCAGGACAAGCTTTCGGAAATTACCCCGATTCTTTAGCTCAGAAGACTATAGAATTACCTGACGAGTTGTGGGGAACTCCTGCCAATCCCTTCCCACCATAAAAAAGCTTCGGCGATAATTTTAACAACAAACTTTATTAAATATTTTTTTTTTTATAATATAATTCTTATACAAATTGAGTATAAGCGAAACAAACAATATATTAATTATGATTAAAGAGATTGAAAAAAATTGAGTAATCCATTTTTAGATATTATAATTCTAGGAACATTGCATGGTACGACAACTGCTCTGCTTGCCATGGGATTTTCGTTGGTCTATGGAGTGGGGGGAATACTTAATCAATCCCACGGCGTCGTATATACATTCATGGGTCTAATGGTATTTGAAATACTACATACATACTTTTTCGGCATAGCAAGTTATTTTTTTGTGGCCGTGCTTATTGCTCTGGCAATAAACCTCGTTATAATGGCCATTTCGTATTTTGGTCTTATCAAGAAAGTTCAAGATAACATGATTAACGTTTTAATTATAACTCTAGCTATTGCTATTGTTCTCGAACAACTATCTGCCATGTTATTTGGCGAATCGCATATAAATCTTGTTCGCATCTATGATATATTCACTGATCTTGAGGGAGAAATGCATATCGGAGATTTAGCTGTCAATACTCAGTTAGTCTTTGCGTTTATCGTGGCTTTAATAACCATTATTATAACGATCGTGGCGATCAAGAAGTTAAAAATTGGCCAATCAATTCGAGCAGTATCTCAAGATCGAGAAGCAGCGGAATTAATGGGTATTAATTCAAATAAAATACTTTTTATTACGATAGCAATATCGGTAGTTTTGTTAGCTGTTGCTGTGGCCGTTTATCTTCCTAATCGATCGTTTACTTATCAGTATGGAATGCATTATTTGATAAACGCTTTTGCCATAGTCGTAATAGGGGGATTAGGGAGCTTGTTAGGAAGCGTGGTTGGAGCATATATCCTGGCGTTTGCCTCTGAAACCTTTTTTCAATTTATAGGCTTGGCTTTTGTAAGTTATTTAGTTCCAGTTGTAACGATCATAATCGTGCTTCTCATACGTCCTCAAGGAATATTTGGAAAGAAGGAGGATGAGGGTCATTAGAGATTACAAAAGAAAACATGCTTGAATACAACGAAGGTGAAAAAAAATGAATAAAATAAAAAGATTGTTTGTCATAGAATTACCGAAGAATATAAGCAGTACAAAAGATAAAATACTCTCATTTAAAGGAGGGTTGACAATTTTTAGTCTTGCGATCGTTGCCCTACTTCCAACATTGTTTAATTTTTTCACTGATACGCCGAAGGGACTAGCTACTTACTTGGATTTTTTCTTATATGCGATGATAATTGGAATATTTGGTGCTAGTTGGGACCTTCTTGCGGGAATAACTGGGCTATTTAGTTTAGGTCATTCAGTGTTTTTTGGTCTTGCGGCTTACTTTTTGGCGATTGGAACGGTTTATTGGGGGGTATCTTCTTTTGTAATGACGATTTTATCAGCCAGTATTGTTGTATTAATAGGTGCAGCAATTGGTTGGATGTGCTTGCGTTTAAAAGGACCTTACTTGGCTTTGACGCTATTAGCGATGAGCATATTATTATTTCATCTATTTAACGAACCTTCTTTAACAAAGTGGTTCTATGGAGAAAGTGGAATTACTGATGTTCCACGCTTGTTTGAAAGGGATATCTTAATAGGAGTATTGTTTAATTTCTATTCATACTTCCTGATAATGATCGTTTCCGTTTCCATTATGAAAATTATTGCTCAATCCAAATTTGGAACCGTGTTAAAAGCCATTAGAGACGACGATACTGGAGCGCAAGCTTCTGGAATTAATCTCTCAAAGTATAAAGTAATAGTGTTCGCGATTAGTTGCTTTTTTGCAGGTATTGCGGGTGCTCTTTATGCAATGAATTGGACGAGCGCAGTACCCGCATATTTTCAACCTAGTTATTCTTTTCTTCCAATAATGATGGCTGCGGTTGGTGGCTTGAGTACGATTACAGGTGCGGTGTTAGGCTCGTTTCTCTATGGAATAATACGGATAATAGTAATTGAATTGAAAGACGTTCCAGCAATCAAAGAACTTCCAATTGTGGTGGATTTTTTGGAGATTGGGCCAGTACTTATATTTGCGATTTTTTTGATAATAGTAATTCGATTTGCTCCAAATGGCATTTTAAATCCTGCTATAGAAAAGCTAAGATTAACATGGGAATTAGTAAAGGGGAACTAATGTAGAAAGAGGTGAAAAAAAGATGGGAACAATATTAGAAGTTAAAAACATTACAAAAAAGTTTGGTGGATTAACGGCTGTAAACGATGTAAGCTTTGAAATACAAAGAGGTGAAATGGTTGGTTTGATTGGACCAAATGGTGCGGGAAAAACTACATTATTTTCAATGATCTCTTGCTTTGAAAAGCCTACTTCTGGATCAGTTATTTATGATGGTATCGATATCACGGGAAAAAAACCAAACAAAGTTGTAAATATGGGCTTAACGCGAACTTTTCAGCTCGTCAGATCGTTTAAATACCTTACTCTCCTTGATAATGTTTCGGTATCTTGTCTTTCAAAACGAGGAAAAAAAGCAGCTAGAGAAATTGGAGTTGAAGAGCAAGCAAGCATCATTTTGTCGGATGTTGGTTTAATAGATAAGGCCCGAATACCTCCAATTGTTTTACCACACGGTGATTTGCGAAAATTAGAAATTGGAAAAGCATTGGGTAGTAATCCCGAAATGTTATTACTTGACGAACCTTTTAGTGGGCTTTCGCAAGATGAAAAAGAAGGAATAAAGGAATTAATTGTTAGGTTGAACAAACAAGGAGTCACTGTGTTTATGACAGGACATGTTCTTCGAGAATTAATGACAATGGTCCCAAGAGTAATAGCCATGCATCGTGGTAAATTAATTGATGAAGGACATCCTGTCGATGTTGCTAACAATAAATTTG
>JBHLMB010000354.1:0-4100 GCA_048938565.1 Promethearchaeota archaeon
AAAGAACTTGCACAATATACCGAAATTGAAGGACATAGGTGGAAAATAGAACCTGTGTTAGGTATTAAAGATAGTTTCAGACTTTTTGGATTAAAAACAAACTAAACTAATAAATTTTTTTTAATTTAATTCTATCCATTGAAGCCTTGAATACCCTTGTTTTATAAAATCGTAGTCAAGAAGCTCTATTTTTTCTGGAATCACCTTGAGAATTAGCTGTCTCTTACCACGAACAATTTTTTGAGCCTTATCAAAACCTTCATCACCCTCTCTCAAGAATATTAATCGTTCCTTTCCAGAAGCGGTAATTTGCATCCCTTGAATCTTTCCAGTATCCATTGGCGTGTATATACCAATACTAATTACTGGATTTTCTTCAATGTTTTTCACTTTCCTACCTGGAGCTGGGGCAACATAAATCGTGAAATCATCTGGATTTTCTTTTTTATCAATGTAAAAATCCATTGGTGTTGCTCTTGGTATGTTATTACTGCATGTAGATAGCACGAGCACTTTTCTTTTTTTTAAAAATGCTTTAATTTCCTGTTTGAGTTTATCTTCAGGCATTTTTTGAAGTTCTTTTCTCATTTAAAATCTTCTCATAAGTTTTGATTTACTCCTTATACATAGGATTGACTTTTTTCTCCTTCCTTTTACTTCCACTAGACCAGCCTCCTAAACCCGATAAATCTAAATTACCTTCAGAAGCTATCGCAAGTAGGATGATAATTAGCACGAGCAAGACTAAAAAGGAAAATAATAATAAAGAGGCTAATACTCTGAAAACTATAACCATCCAATATTCTTCTTTTACTTTCTTTGTTAATGAAGCACCATAAAACATTACTAGCAAAGCTATAATGATTAAAACAACTATAGAAATTATGATAAGGATGTAATTAGTAATTTGATAAATTACAATAAAAACAATAGACATTGTTAATAAACCTAATCCAAAAATGATAAGATTACTCCAAAGATAATCTTTATTAAAGTAACGATCTTTTAATACAAGTGCAAGAATTAAGACAATTGCTGTTCCACCCATAGCTAATGAAACAAAAGCATGCACGTAAATCCTGAGCCCTTGATCTAAGACTGTCATATTAGAGATGGGTACAATAATAATTCCTGCACAAAAAGCAAATAGGAAATATAATAAAATGCTCAATATAATATTCCCTTTTCTGCAAATAAAATAAAAGAAGATAAACAATATTACATTAGCTATGTTCATTGGAATATAAATCGCAAAAAAAATTTCCCCTGGAATAATAATTCTTGTGAAAACTGTACCAAAAATCAGTTCACTAATCAACCAAATTACTGACCCGATAAATAATGTAGGAACGACCTTACATACTAAAATCAAACGCTCTGAATCAGAAATATTAAATTTTGGAGCCATAATGATTCATATAAAATTCAATTTTCTTAAATATTTGAATATATGATAGAATATAATTTAAGAATTTCACTCTTCATTATTGAGGGAAAGTTCCTAATTTCTTTTAAAATCAATATGCAGATGAAAAAGAAATCATGTAGGAATAACAGGTATTTTATCTTCAGAATCTACTGCTGTTCTTACATAGGGTGAGATAGGACCTCTACCTAATACCATTATTTTAATCGCTTTACCCAAGCTTGGATCGACATTTGTTCCCAACTTTAAATTTGCATCTTGAGGAATATCATTCGTGATCGTAGACACAATTTTATCGACCTTAGATAAAGATAATCGATGGTTTCCCGATACAGATACCAAGCAATTTTCCACCTTTTTTGTATTCGGTTTTAATAGAGGATTATGTAATGCTAATTTTGATTTCTTAATTAAATCCTCCTCGTTTCCAAAAGATTCAGTAATGCCTATTATTCCCGATGGATATTTACTAGTCTTCTCAAACACTTTCTTTATATCAGCAAAATCGATATTAACCAATCCGCAATTATTTATTAAATCTACCGTTTCTCTAATTGCTTTTACTAAAACCTCATCCATTATTTTAAAACATGTTAACATTGGGGCTTTGGGAAGAAACTGTAAAAGGTTATCATTTGGAATTGGGATGATTGTATCAGAATATTGTGCTAGATTTTTCAAACCCATTTTTGCTCTTTGCCTTCTCATATTTCCTTCTGATTTGAAAGGAATTGAACAAAAAGTAACTACAATCGCATTATTCTTCTTTGCTTCTCTTGCTATAATAGGCGCAGCACCAGTACCAGTACCACCACCTAATCCACAAGTAAGAAATACGATATCTGCCTTTAGCAATTGATTTATTCGTTTGCAATCATCCTCAGCAGCACCCGCTCCGATATAAGGATTATTACCAGACCCTAATCCATTACATCTTTCTTTTCCAATAAGAAGTTTTTTATTTGCATTCGAATAAAACAGGTCATGAGCATCTGTATTAATATTTAATGTATCGGAATGAATTAATGGCATTTCGGAGATCCTGCTAACGGTATTATTACCTGCACCTCCAATACCTACTACTAATGATTTTATCTTTAAACATTTTAGCAAATCTGCTAAATATTCATCATTATCATAAGTCTTTTCCGGGAATTGATTCTTAGTCTGTCGCGACAATTCCTTAAAGCTTGATCTGGCAGATTGCCTCGATTGCATTATCTCATTATCGGCTTTTTTAGGCGTAAAAACAGATTGGGCAGGTTTAACATTACTATTAAAGGGATCGTGGAATAGACCTTTATCATTCATTTCATTCAAATAGCTCAACAATATTCAGATATTATGTTATATTACTCAAATCATATCAGAATAATATTTACATGTAATATTTACATAATATTAGGATATTATTCTCGTGTTATTTTTAACGTTTGAAATTAAATTACTTTTAATTCTATTTTAAGCATGAAAAATACTTATTTACATAAAAGTTCGTTCTGATCGAAGTAACAACTGTGAAACTTCTAAATTTAAATATAGGGATTTTCATGTATTTTATGTTAAGGAGTTAAAGAATATGGAAATAGATGAAGCTAACAAAGGAAGCTTAGAATCTCTTGAAAAGGTCAAAAAGCCATCAAATTTAATAATAGTTAGAGCTATCATAAAATGTAATATATGTGGGATAAATAGAAAATTTAGAAATCAATTCTTTCGAAAGGATTTAGAGCTCCTCGTGGTAGCATTAAAAGTTTTCGATTGGATGACTTGTTCTCGTTGTGGTGAGTTATTTCAGCTCGATTTAGAATTTAAAATTTAAATTTATCTCAAAAAATATTGTCTAAATAGCACAATTTTATTCCCTCGTTCTAATATTTTAATATTTTTTCTATATTTTTAATTAATATTTCAAACTAATTCCAATATTACCTTCCGAAAAAAGGTTTTAATTTATATTTTAATCTCATAGTTTGTTTTCTTCACATAAATTTTATATATAAAATCATCTTGGTATAAATATTAGTTAAGCTAATTCAACCAAGGAGATGAGCTAACCATGTTAAAAAAAAAAAAAAATAGAATTTTGTTTCTATCATTATTAGGATTGTTTTTTATTCTTCTATGTAATAATAGCATAATAGAAGGTAAAGGAGTATCACAAACACTAGAAGCTAATTCTGGAGTCATAAGTCCTTTCTATGGTTTCCCAGGAGATGAAGTGATTATAACTTTTAATGTTACTAAGGGTTCGTTTATTAATGTGTATATTTTAGATAATTCTCCAGGTTTATTATCTGGAGTCCCAACAAGTAATATAGTTGCATCAAACATAGATTTTTCTGGTAGTGTAATTTATACGATCTCAGAATGGAAGGTATATTATGTAGTTTTTTATAATATTGATAGTTCTATGATAACTTTTGAACATAATTTTCAATATATTCCAAAAATTTCATTGATTATAACAATAATAATAATAGTATCTGTTGTTTCTATTGGAACCCTTATAATATTTAATATACGATCATCCTTAAAAAAGCGTAAAATAAGACGGGATAGTTCTTCAAAAAAAACTGATGGAAGATTAGGAAAAGACGAAGAATTTATTAATAAAAAAAAACAAAAGCAAAAAATGAAAGAATTAAAGAAGATGAAGCAACTTAATCCAAAA
>JBHLMB010000355.1:0-4084 GCA_048938565.1 Promethearchaeota archaeon
GTCTGGATTTGAAGATTCTTGGGATTTGATTAATAATTGTTCAGGTTCGTCAGATGGAAGTTTTAATTCAATATTTTTCATTTTGAAACAGTAATTATTTGGCTAAATACTATAATCTTGTGAAAGCAATATATTTTATCTTCAATTTTACTTCTACATTTATTTAATATTTACCTTTATTATTTCAAAAGCTCTTGGTAAATACTCGCCTAAGAGTTGAAATGATAAATCTTGAATTTCTGGATTATATTGAAAGTACTTGATAAGTTGTATAATAAAATCAAGATTCTCAAATACAACATCGATTTGTTGATCCATCATAATATCCCTTTTATAAAAACTTATAGATTAATTATTCTAATAAACTATTTGGTATTTATAAGTTCTCTTAAATCAATAATATTCAAGACTTTTCAAGTTAAAGTCGCTGAAGAAATGTATTAAAAGATACTATAATAGCATCATTTTCGAGAGCTTTTTTAAACTAAAAGAAATCTGAAAAAAAAAACTAAAATGATTTAAAGATTTTTTAGAAGATTAAATACGGGCCATGTGGGAATCGAACCCACGACCTTCAGGTTAAAAGCCTGCTGCGCTACCTGCTTACACTTTAAGCGTTCTTTACGCTTAAATCTGCGCTAATGGCCCACGTGTATTGTATATATTACATCGTAGAAATGGTATTGTATTATAATAAACAATTGAATTAAAATTTTTCTAATAACAGTTCACAAAACGAGTCAAAAAACCTGCTCATTATTCATATCTTGATTATTTAATATTGAATTCTTTGAAATGTTCATATCCCCCGCTTTTTATCTGAATTTTTTTTTTTTTCTTCAAAAACATTATTTTTTCGGTTGAAGTTACCTTTCCAACCACATTTAAGCATAATTTGTTCAGCTCCATTAATTTTATTGCTTGTTCTAACTTTTCTTCTGGTATCGTAAAGAGATGAATATATTCTTCTCCAGCGTAGAATAATAACTTTTCAATAGGAATGTCATATTCTTTAGCGTAATTTAGAGCTTCTGCTTCGACTAAATTTTCGTTAAAATCGATTTCAAATCCAATCCCTGGATTTGAAACCATCAATTCCTTTAAAGATCGTTCAAGTCCATCTGAAGAATCTATGCTAGCAGTTGCAATATTATATTCTGCAAGAATAAATGCTTCCTTGGAAGATATTACAGGATTTAAAACGCTTTGTATTGATTTTTTGTATTTAGGATATTCACTTAAACAACCTTTTTTTAGAATTAATATATCTAATCCCACACCTGTTAATCCAAATTTTCCATTAGCAACGAGTATATTTCCTATACTTATACCTTCTCTATGTATTATTTTGGACTTGTTCTCCACTCCTAAAATGGTTGGATTAATTATTACTTCTTTTGTTTCATTGATATCTCCTCCAATATAATCGAGGTTAAATTTCTTGCAACAATCAACAATACCCTCAATTAATTGCTTGAATTTATTAATTTTATAATCTTTGGGAAGCCCTAATGAAATTATTATGGCCTTTGGTTCAACAGCTTTTACAATCATATCACTTATATTCATTATAATCGATTTTGTACCCATCATATAGGGATTCATCTGTGGAGGGGCGTCCGTAGTTGAGACAAACATGTCCGAATTTAAAACTATTATTCTATCATCTATTTTATTGGAACCTAACGAATAAGTATCGTTAAAATAAAAACAATCGTCACGAATAAGTTGCTTTCCCGTTCTGGTATAAATAATCTCCATAATTATATCTATGAGTTGTGCTTCTCCAAGAGAGTCAAGCTTTTTCATAAGATTTATAATTTTTTTAAAATTAATAAATATATCTTTAATATAGGTGCCTCTGTGGCTTAGCGGTATAGAAAATTACTCCGTAATAGCGATTGATTCGTAATCAGAAAGATTCTGAAGAAATATCAATCGGTCGTGGGTTCAAATCCCACCAGGGGCTTTAACCATTATTTTTTCTAAAAGTATTATAACTAAAATTTGAATTTATAAAAGGAAAAAGTGTTTTTTTAATATAGTAGAACCAAAAAAAATTTAGAAATTTAATCATAATTCTTCAGTTACAACAAATTTCTTTATTATCTGCAAGGCAAGCATTTTAAAAGCATCGTTAATGTTTTCTCCGGTTTTAGCCGAGGTTTCTATATAAGAAAGATCTAATTTTTGAGCTAAATCTTGACCTTCTTCCCTGCTAACCTTTCTATCGCTTTCCAAGTCGATTTTATTTCCTACTAAAATCAATGAAATGTTAGGTGATGCGCTTTTTATCTCATTATACCAACTTTCAAGGGTATCAAAAGTATCTTTTCTCGTTACATCGTAAACAAGAATACCAGCTTCAGCGTTTTCTACATAAGTCATTCTAACACGTTTGAATTGAGATTGTCCTGCTAAATCCCAAATTACAAATCTGACCTTGCTATTTAGACCTTCAAATTCACATTCTTTTTTCATTATTGAGGTTCCAATTGTAGATTTATAATCTGTCTCGTATTTACCTTCCACAAAACGATGTACCATACTTGTCTTTCCAACTCCACCATCACCCCCTAAAATCAATTTATAGGCGTATTCTCCAGATTGTATCTTAATGCGTTGAAGCGTGTCTTTCTTTCGAGAGATATTTTTTGTGTCCCTTTTACTGATGATTTTAGGTATGACTGGACTTACCGTCCGTCCATCAAATATACGTGCGATTTTTTCAGCAGTTAAATAAGCATAAGGAAATACGGGATCTATCATCGCTACAGCGTCCAAAACGGTGACAAAGACAACATCTGGTCCCGCCTCACAAAAGATAAGACGGTATTCCTCAGTATCAAAAGTACCTGTTCCAAAAGCTCCTGAACTAAATTCTTTAGTGATTCTAGTTAAAACGGGCTCAACTAAAGCGCTCACACCCCCAACAATTTCTTCGTCAACAGATTTCGCAGAATCCTTCCCTGAAATTGCGTCTAATACTAAACCATCTCTATTTACAACTATAACGGCTATGATGTCCTTTCCTACTTCTTGAACATACCATTTTAATAAAGCGTTGAGCTTTTTCCTATCGACAGACACGACTTTATTTTACCTTGTTCGTTTATCATAAACTTGAAACTGATTTATTCTACATTAAGATGATAATCTTGGAATATAAATTTTATCAAATGAATAAAGAAAACAAACTGGAAAAAATCTCACAAAAAAAGCATCAAAAAAGTCGTAAATCCTGTGAAAAAGCAACCTACAATACCAGTTAACAACAGCGTGATTTGCATTCTGAGATTAGATCCACCGTTGTTTAATATCAACCAAAGGTTAACTATGATATCTAAAAATGATAAAAACGAACCAATGGATAGCAGATAATAAAGCGTTTTATCAAATGGTTCTGAAAGGGTTTCTATGTCCCTGATATTATAAATGATATTAGGATCAATCACATTATTATCCGTAAACATAATAAATATAAATCTATCAGGGATTGGTTCCAATAATATAACCAGGAGAAGCGTGAAATATGTGAAGATAATACCAATACCAATGTTAATATAAATTCCTGCCAAAACAATTCCACTTTTCTTAAACCTATTATGGTTAGCATCATTGGCAATGAACCTAGGATTTTTAAAATTATTATTTCTTCGACTTTTAAAAATTGTCAGGAAACCTAACACGATCAAAATTAATCCAAAAACATATTTCACACAGATGAAAAAGGCCGACATAAATGTATTAAAGATGATGCTAAAGGCTTCCAATCCTTCTATAAGTTCCCCAAAAGGATTATTTGAACTTAGAAAAGAATACATCATTATTATTGTTGTCAAAAACTATAAAAAGTCTACAGAAGAAGAACTATAAATTATTTTTTTGTATTTATTTTATTCTCTCAAACTTCCCTTTAAACTTTATAAAGCAAAAAGCTTTAAAATTTTATAACTTTATTTCAATAACAGAAGAGATTAAATTGCACTTTAATTGCTGCATCTTATAAGATGTACACAACAACAAGATAATTTTGCAGGAGTTGCCAAGATGATGATTCCTTGGAATCACATGGGAACCTGGT
>JBHLMB010000356.1:0-4082 GCA_048938565.1 Promethearchaeota archaeon
TTGTAATTATCTAATAATCTTATAAAAAAAATAGCAGGTCTGGAAGATCTAGTTAATTTGACTAAATTACAGCTTTCAAACAACCAAATCGAAAAGATCGAGGGATTGGAACAACTCCAAAAATTACAAGAGCTATATCTCGACGACAATCAGATTAAAGAACTTGAGGGATTGGAAGGTCTAAACAGTCTCGTCATTTTATTTCTTAAAAATAATCTTATCACGGATTATAAGAATGTAAACGGACTTCAAAATCTAAATTTCTTATTTCTCAACGATAATCCTTTAACGGTAGAAGGAAAAAAAAAATATTTCAAAAGATTCAAGTTTTAAGATAAACCTTTCAACAGTATAGGTAGTGCTATTAGGATGATTTTTATGTATTAACATCCTAGTATAAATATTACGCAATCTAAAACGAAGGATGGTGAAAATTAGAATGCCACAAGAGCAATCTCCTGATTTCGAACCCGTCTTGATCAAAAAGGACGATTTATACGGAAAGGAAGGATATGTGCTTAACCTCGTGAGACCTAACATCTATCAGTTCGAGTCCACTGGTGCTGGTTGTAGCGTATATCTCGTCATCGGTGAAAATTTTAATGTCTTGATCGATACTGGATTAGCAACCAAGTTCAATAGTTTTAATTATCTTTTAACAACAGAAGTAGGATTAAAAGTAGAGGATATTAACCTCGTGATAAATACGCACGAACATTTTGATCACATAAGTTCCAATCCTTATTTTCACTGTCCGACGGCAGCCCACAGGTGGGCAGCAACTAAAATACAGCAAAGCGACGAGTTAATAACCAAGGGAAAGAAATGGGGACTTGATTTAACCGACCTGAAGGTAAACATATGGCTCGAGGATAGAAACATGATCGATCTCGGAAATGTCATACTAAAGGTCGTCGAGACGCCAGGTCACACATCAGGGTGCATTTGTCTTTACGAGCCAATGAAGCATTATATGTTTACGGGAGACACGCTGTTTAAAGGAGCTACTTCAAATATTTATGAGTCTGGATCTCTTTCAGAATACATTCAATCCTTAAAAATATTAAACACTCTGAAAATATTTAGCTTTTATCCAAGTCACGGAGCCTGTGTTATTGGAGAAAATAATGTCAGAAAGGAGATAGAAAATTCCATAGAAAACGCCGAGATGGAGCTCAAGGCATTCGTAAGCAGGGTAAGGAGCAAGCCCCTCGAGCAAGCACGACCCCCCCCTTCCTTGTACAATCGCGAAGAAGAAGATCTATAAATAATTAGCAAGAGTATTTAAAAACTCACGGCTTGATTTTTAGCTTTTGCCCCACAATAATTACAGAATTTTAGCTTGATGGAAAAGACTTCACCGCACTTCACGCATTCTTGGTTGTGATTTCGGGCTATTCCCTCGACGATTTTTATAAAAGCTTTTTCCACATTGTGTCCCGTCTTTGATGATGTGAGAATGGGATCTCCATAAAAATCGTTTTCCTGGGCAAATTTAATGGCTTTTTCGAGATTGATGCTATCTTGGTCGATTAAATCGGTTTTTGTCGCAACAAGCACTTTAACAAAATTTTTTTTGGCACTTTCATTGATAATATCCAACCAATTATAGACATCTTTAAAAGTGTCTTCACGCGTGCTGTCGTATAGTATTAAGGCGGCCACGGCACCCTTAATGTATTGGGGAAATAAAATTCGGTATTTTTCTTCTCCACCAAAATCCCATATGGCGAGATCAAAATGGTGCTTGTCACCTATTTGTACCTTTTTCCGCTTGAAAGCAACGCCAATCGTGTCCATCATCTTTTCGCTAAACACATTATCGCAAAACCGGGCCACCAAGCTCGATTTTCCCACATTCTTTGCCCCAGCTAATACTATCTTGTACTGCAACATAATACCATTCTCACCATATTCTTATAACACTGATAATATTTTTTAACTTTTATAATTATCAATACATCCATATTATAGTACTTAAATGTAATCTAATCGTCAAGAATATATACTTGTTATTCCTTCAACGATCTTTTGAAATACTTTCTCCACATTTTTACCCGTTTTTACGGAGGTGACAATAGGAGGACAATAGAAATCATTGTTATTGACAAATTCTTCTGCTTCATTAAGAGATATGTTCTTTTGATGTACGAGATCAGATTTTGTTGCTATTAGAATTTTAACAGCTTTATAGATTGTTGTTTGTTTTATTTTTTCATACAAATTTTCTACATAATCAAATGTTTATTTCTCAGATAAATCAAATAGAAATAGAATTATATTTGTATTCATAACATAGTTGAGTGATAAACATTGATATTTTTTTTCGCTACTTAATTCCCAAAATTGTAAATCAGCATTTTTTCCATCAATGCTTACTTCTTTTTTGAAAAAAGCAGCACCAATAGATTTTTCTCTTGGATCAAAAACTCTTTCGCAATGAGTATCTAAAAGACTCGATTTTCCTACTGATTTTACCCCTGCAACTATTATCTTGAACTTCATTATCTTATTATTTTTAAATTTTCAGTTTTATTTAAAACTCATACCTATTTTAAAATTTTAAAATGCTACTAAATTAGATAAAATATGTTATTTTGCTATGGTATTTATATCATTCAGGTCAATAAATCTATTTTAACTGCTCTTTTTTTAATTTCGATTAATATTAACAAAAGCGAATGCAAGAAAGTGAAATAATAAATCGTCAAGCATTGATATTTTCAGTTAAATAATCATCTATGAATAATTCGTACAAAATCTCGTCGTAATAAGTGGAATTCATGTGAAATTGTCTTTTTCTCATGCCTACTTTCTTGAATCCCATCGATTCGTACAAGTGAATACCTCGAGCGTTCGTAGAAAAGCAACTGAGTATGATCTTTTCCTTGTTGAACGCGTTTTTTGCCTCTCTAATTGCCATATCGATCAACGCCCTCCCAAGGCCTTGGTCCCTGTATTCCTTCCTAACGATTATCCCAAGGCTAAACACATGAATTGACGCTTCCCATTGCAGGTTAGAAAGCTCACATTGGCCTACTATGTTATCTGGAGATTTTAATTCCTGATTTTCTGCCACGATACACATTTCTTTCTCTTTTTTCAAGTTATCGTACCAAGTTTTTTTTTCCCACTCCGTTCGCACGGGCGTGAAGACCGGGAGGTAGATACCTTCCTCAAGCACCTCGTTGAAATTCTTCCAAACTCCGTGCATATCGGACTTCTTGACATGCCTTATGACGATCTTGAGATCGTCAAGAGATTTCAATGTTATTTCTGTAAGTTTTTTCATCGGTTGAGCATAATCTTGATCTTGCATTCATAAAGCAAGTATTATTTAACAAACAATAGAATTGATCTTTTTTATAATTGATGTAAATAGTTCTTAAGGTTTACATTTACAACTAGAAGAAGGCGATTAAAAGGGATAAAGTGTTAAAAAAAATTGAGATATTTTTTTATAAGCACGTTGCTATTGTGTTATTATGGAAGATCAAAACGAAAACGACCTAAAAGAAGATAAGACCGATGCCGAGAAATTAAAGACTTATATTGATGAAATCACGCACGGCAAGAAAGGGCCCGTGGCAAAAGACTTGGTCCAACTAAAACACGTTGAAGTAAAGAAGCAAAAAGTCGGAAAAGACGCCATAAATCTCGCAAAATCGTTAAAAGAAAAAGGAATAAGCCTGGAAGAAACTGACAAGCTTTCGAACGATGAAATGTCAGTATTAGAAGCGTTTGAAAAAAAAAGGTTATTTCTACCAAGAATTGCAATTGTCGTCAACCAGAGCAGGGTCGTCATGGGAAACGAGGGTTTGAAAAAAGCGGAACTTGAAGCCATTCTTGAATCTCTTATTGCTAAAGGGTATTTGGAAACTCAAGTAGTCAACGATAATACGGTGTACATCCTTACAGAGGAGGGACAACAAAGAATACAATAAAAAGAAAAGGAATTAGTCCTTTTTTAGTAGCAATTGGTTAATTGGTATATCTGCAAATTCACCTGAAGGATATTCTCTTCGTAATGTTAAAGGTAGAATTTTTGATTTTAGTTCCAATTGAGCAATTTTTATAGGATC
>JBHLMB010000357.1:0-4080 GCA_048938565.1 Promethearchaeota archaeon
ATGAAATGTTTTTGTTGTTTAAATGTTTATCGTCTTTTCCTTTTATCAGACCTTAAATAAAAATTGGCAATTAAATATGATACCAGATTGACAAATTTCTAAATGAATAAAAAAGAAGGATATCATAGAAAATAGAAAAATAATCCAATATTGTTTAATCTCGTGGCTTTCCCAATAAGCCAGCATTATTCTGCTTTCTGAAAAAACCATCAGAACGGGGATCTATTAAGGATTTTTGGAATATTGTAAATTTTGAACAAAATATAAAAAATGGGAAGATTTAAATAATTTAGTACTTATCATAAAGACAAAATAGGAATTGTTATCCATCATGTCTACAGAATTAACGAAGTATGGGACTAAACAGTTAAAGAAACTAAAAAAGATCCGAAAAAAAGTCAAACTTTTTCAATATCCTAATCGAAGAAAATATTTTCGACCGCTCCTTGATTTCTTAACAAATATTATCAGATTGGTAGAATTAAACGAAACTCATAAAGCCTTGGACTATTATCAAAAAGAATTTCCGGAAATTCAAGGAACATATCAAAATTTTACCGTTTCATTAACTAAAAAAGGACCCAAAATGGATGGTGTGACCTTTTTCGAACTTTTGGAAATCCCAACTATCATAAGAAAAATTTCATATGGTTCATATTTCTGAAGTTTCGCAACCAAATGTGAGAATTTATAGCCTTTTCCTCCATAATATAAAACTAATGGGAAATTAGGTTTAAATGACAATTCAATATATAACTAACAAACTCGTGTAACGAGGTCAGCTTCCTCGATTTGAATAAATTCTTCAAAAAATCTTTTGTATTTGATTTTTTTTATATCTTCTTTTATTCTATCTATATGCTCATAAGGATTAATTTGTTTTAGATTTTCTCTATTTTTTGATGGGTTTAATTTCTATAATCGGAATGTTTCTTTATAGAATATCATCCATTCTGAAAAATGATTTGGTTTAATTTAATTAAATCAAAGAAACATTTATATAAAATTTCATCTGGTTTATTATGACTACTACCATCTTCATATATTCATAAGTTATCTAACCTGTTATCATGTTAGTTGCAGTTAATATGATGAATTACAATCCCTCTTTTAAGATATATAATCATTTGCACCATATTTTCCTTTAATTAAAAAAACTAAGTGATACTATTATAATCATCTTACTACACTAGTATTTAGTAAAAAAAATAGCTCTTAGACTTAACAACTATTACTTATTTCAATTCCTTCATTAAATGTTCAATATTTTCCTTAGTAATCTCCACACTCGGAGAACCAAGTTGCTCAAAAATTGCCAACGCTTCTTTATAATGCTTTAATGCCTTATCTAATTTACCTTTTTTACTCAATAATAATCCGATGTTGTTAAGACGGATGGCTTTACGACGCAATTCGCCTAATTGCTCGGCAATTGCCAATGCTTCTTTATAATGCTGTAATGCCTCGTCTAATTTGCCTTTAATCTCTAATATTTCTCCAATGTTACTTAATACTGCACCTTTTTGACTCAAGTTGCCTAATTGCTCGTCAATTGCCAGTGCTTTTCGATAATGCCTTAATGCCTTATTTAATTTACCTTTTTTACTCAATAATAATCCTATGCTGTTTAAAATATGAGGTCTTAACTCTAGATCGTCTAATTGGTCAGCAATTGTCAGTGCTTCTTGATAAAGCTTTAGTGCCTTATCTAATTTTCCCCTACCCTCTGAGATTTCTCCAATACCATCCAAACATAAAACCTTACATTCAAAGTCGCCTAATTGCTCGGAAATTGCTAATGCTTCTTTATAATGTTGTAATGCCTCATCTAATTCGCCTTTAATCTTTAATATATCTCCGATGCTATGTAGCAACGTAGCTTTCCCCCATAGATCGCCAAATTGATCGGCAATTGCCAATGCTTCTTTATAATGATCTAATGCCTCGTTTAATTTGCCTTTACTCTTTAATATTATTCCAATATCATTTAATGTTGTACCTTTACCCTCCAAGTCGCCTAATTGCTCGGCAATTGCCAATGCTTCTTTATAATGCTGTAATGCCTCGTTTAATTTGCCTTTAATCTTTAATATTTCTCCAATATTATTTAGTATCAAACGTTTACCCTGTAAGTCGCCTAATTGCTCGGTAATTGCCAATGCTTCTATGTAATGCTCCAATGCCTTTTGTAATTTGCCTCTCTTTTTTAATGTATTTCCAATGGTTAAAAGAGCAAGGGATTCCCAATTTTTATTTCTTCTTTTTTTAGCAATTTTTAGGATAATTTTTGAGCAGTCCATTGTGTTATCAATTAAGCTAAAATAATGGTAGATATTGTAGGGAATAATATATCGATTAAATTCGTCAGGAGGATTAATATTATTTTTAAACCAGGTAATGGGGCTTACGGAAAAGTTATTTGAATTTATATTTGGTTTGAAATCAATTAATTCTTCGATTATTCTCGTTGTATTTGCGTTCACCCTATAGATATTCTCTACGTTACGCATTCTGTAAATATCCGCAAGTATTTGATTTACTTTATCTGAATTCTTGGTTTCTTGAAAAATAGAATCGTCAATCTCGTAAATATTTTCGATTCCCCCATCATCTGGAACGTAATTAATCCAGACTATGTTCTTAAAGTTTTTTAATATCATTAACGTGGGAACAATGTCAAAATCGTCAGTTCCCGAATACCCCATAACAACCAGCGTGCGGTTATTCGAAATATTCTCGAATAATGATCGTTTGAACGGTTCTACTTGAAACACGCTCTCACCTTCCTTACCCGAACCAAACGCTTGTATAGTGGCAATTAAAGAATCTCTGGTATTTTCATCTGTAATTATATTTTTAGTAGAACCATGAATTTTATAAATTGGTTTTTTTCCATCATTTAATAATTCATCTGGATTGCTGTAGGTTTCAAAATCTTGTCTTGTAATAACGGGAGTTATCTCTTCTTTTGGAACTCCTGATTGTAACAAGGCATATTCTATTAAAAAATCAAAATTAGTCGTCATTACAAAATGTCCTTTCTTAATCATTCCTGCCAAGAAGAAATGTTGCAGATTCGGCGTGTCGCATTGCCCGTAATAGTCGATAATTTTCAGTTCAGGATCTAAGTTGTCTCGAACAATTTCAACCAATTGCTCGAATCGAAGGTCTTCTAATTTTAAGATCTTTTCTCTTTCGGATTCAGCGCAAGCATAATTAATAATTGCCTCCATCATGGGACGTCCTGCAGGCAAACAAGAGGGAGCATCAACAGAACATCCTGCACCTACGAGAAATGTCAATCTAGCCTCGTTAGTAAATAAATCCTTTATAGTAAGATTTGTAAGCTTCATTGATAAATTCGCCAAAATAAGGAATTATTTATCATTAAGAGGTTAATAAATCATTTATACTTTTTTGTATTGAAAGTAAAAATAGTGGAAATTGAATCACTGGATTTTGTATCTATCCATATTTTTTTCTTTAAATAGATTCAATAGATCCATTATAATAGCTTAAAATGTAAAATTTTAGGCGTTTTTAAGACACTAAGAAAAAAATTAATTAAAAAAAGAGTTGAAAGGAGAAAGTAAGAAAAAATGCAAAAAAGTGTTGATGAATCACGTAATGAGTTAATAAATGATTCATAAATCGAGTCAAAAAAGATTGCTACTATTGATTATTACAAAAAATCATATCTAGAGTCAATAAGAAGATCATTCGTTAATAGGACTAAAAATAATAAAGAAAGAATAATAATTAATGTACATAAAAAATCCAAGGAAGATACTATAATTCCTTTAGTTAAACTAAGTTCAGTTATAAAACACTTGAAAAAACTTGAAGGAAACGTAGAGAGATGGAATTTAAATAGTGATATAACGTGTTTAATAACAGAGAACAAATTAAAAAGATATAATTGTGCGCAAGGGAAATGTGAACAATCAAGAAAATGTGATTCATGCGAGCGTGACAGATATTTTAAAGAAATTTATCGCTTTTAAAAAAAATAATGCTTACAGGAAACAATTTATTAAAAAAACATTAGAAAATAAAATGAAAAAAGAATTAGAATTTTTT
>JBHLMB010000358.1:0-4072 GCA_048938565.1 Promethearchaeota archaeon
GTATAACCAAGTCTCGGAGGATCGATCAAGAAATTTTTAGGGATCTGTTTTTTTTCGTCGTATTGCATTAAGCCAAAATATGTAAGGTTGGGTTCGCAGATCTTTAAGAATTCGTCGAATTCTCCTCTTTCGTCGAACGCTCTCGAGATTTGAATTGCTCTATCCCCTCTAAAATTGAAAAATAAGACAGTATCACCATTCTCCATAGCTCCAATTGCCTTTTTACCATTATCTCCAATCACAAAAGAGGGTAAATATTGATCAGATATGTCTGGATCGTTAGAACGGGCTTGTTCCACGGCCTCTCGAGCGCTTTTAAAAAATCCAGTGTAATTTGGGAGAATCTCTGGAAATCCACAAACATGAGCTTCCCACCCTCGTTGAACCATTGCCCAATCAGAGTTGTATCTATCCATGGTAACATGCATCCTTCCTCCTCCGGAGGCAATTCTATAATCGTTATCACCTTCAGAGTTAATCTCGTGTAATTCTCGCTCTAATTCGTCAATGTATACAAGAGCAGATTGAGGAGGAACGTCTCTTCCGTCAAATAACACGTGAATTCTTACTTTTTTAATATCACTTTCTTTCGCTCCATGCAATAAGCCAATTAAATGAGTCATATGGCTATGGACATAACCGTCTGATAATAATCCGATTAAATGAAGGGTCTTGCGTTTTTTAACTATATTGAAAGCGAGCTCTTGCCATTTACTAGTTTGGAATAAATTTTTAGATTCAATCGCTTCTTTTGCGAGGAGGGCTCTTTGTTTCACCACGTTACCTGCACCTATTGCGTTGTGACCGACTTCGCTATTTCCCATTTCCGAATCAGATGGTAATCCGACCGCTGTTCCGTGGGCTTTCAACTCTACATACATCTTTTTTTTTGGATATTCTCTTTGTATTTTGTCCAAAAATGGCGTTTTTGCCAAAAAAAAAGCGTTATTCTCGTCGTTTTTTCCAATTCCTACTCCATCCATTATTACGAGCACGAGAGGCCCTGGTCTTCCCGAAAAATTGTCCAATCTTTTAAGCTTTCGTTCTTCCATTAGATTTACCTTATCAAAAAGTAGTATAACTATCATATAGTAAAGTTTCTTTAAAAATTTGTAACTTATTAATCTTTAAAACTAAATATTTAATTGGAGTTCATTCTAGCTTTGATAGAAAGGAGATATTTTAAGCACTACTTTATTCGCCTAAAAAGGAGCGATATACCGTGAACGAGGAATAGATTTGTTATTTACCAGCGTTTGAAATCGCTAAGAGAATAAGAGCTCAAGAACTGCTTGCAGAAGATATAACAGAAGCTTTTATAAATCGCATTGAGAAAATAAATTCATTAATCAACGCGTATTGTAACACGGCATTCGAATCTGCCAGGAAAACGGCAATTAAGGCCGATAAGATGGTTGAAAAGGAGAAAAATTAGGTGTATTACAGGGTATTCTGATATCCATAAAAGATGTTATTATGAATGAGGGAATTCGAACAATATTTGGATCGAAGTTATACGATAATTTCGTACCAAAACAAGACGAGGTGGCTGTAGAGCGGATTAAAAAAGCAGGAGGAATCATTCTTGGAAAAACGAATACTCCAGAATTTGGACACATTGCACTGACGAATAACAAGATTTTTGGAGAAACACGCAATCCTTAGGATAGAAAAAAGAACTTAGGAGGCTCTAGTGGAGGAACTGCTGCTGCAGTTGCTTCAGGCATATCGCCTCTTGCTTTAGGTTCCGATGGTGGCGGATCGATCAGAATACCAAGCAGCGCATGTGGCGTTTATGGTTTAAAGCCTACATTTGGAAAGATTCCAATTTATTCGTCTCTGGGCGTGGCCTTTTTATCGCTTGACCATTATGGGCCAATCACGAGATGCGTGAAAGATGCAGCCCTTATGCTAAATGCAATGAAGAGACAGCACCTTGGAGACCTGAATTCTTTACCAGATGATAGCATTGATTATTTAGAAGCTCTTAAAGAAGAACCAAATAGCTTAAGAATTGGCTTTTCAAAAGATCTAGGATATTGGAAATTCGTGGACGATGAGGTAGTAGATATTTTCCTGAACAGCGTGAAGAAATTCGAAACTCTGGGTTGAAATGTAAAGGAAATCGATATTAAATTAGAAAATCCCTCACTTACTTATAGTATCTTGGTTCCAACTAGATTTGCATGGGATTTAAGCAAGGTATTGAAAGATAAATGTGTTGACCTAAGCCTCGACCTTGTAAATATTGCAAAAGCAGGTTCTTCCTTTCATGTTTAGACATACCACAAGCGTTAGAACGGAAAAAATCTATTTATAAAGTTTTTAATGGATTATTCAAGAACTACGATATTCTCCTCACGCCTACAATTCCCCTACCGGTCTTTACGCCAGGATTTAAAGACGAGAGAACAGTTTTTCCAAGCGTAAAAAATAGAAAGCTTTCCATCATTAGTTGGATGTCTTTTACATAGCCTTTTAACCTGACGGGATTTCCAGCAGCATCAATTCCATATGGTTGATCAAAAGATAAATCACCAATAGGAATGCAGATAATTGGAAACAATTTTAACGATATGCTCGTCCTACAAGTATCTAGGGCTTTTGAGAAAATTTTTCTATGGCAAAATGTGAAACCTGAGCTATAAGGATAGTTAGGTAAACTTATTATAAGTTAGAAGAAGCGATATATGAAGAGTCTCCAATAGTTATTTCGTTTTTAATAAGATCTTCTAAAATAGAATAATCTCCTATTATGCTTTTAGATGTAATTATTTTATCCAATCGGGCACCATCTCCAATGACGGATTCAGAAAGAATGCATTTATAAAGGTGGACATCATCTCCAATAGAAATATTTGGCCCGATGACAGAATCAGTTATTTTTACATTATTTCCAATAAAAACGGGAGGAATTATTTTGGAAGCTACGATATTTTTTGAAGAGCGTAATTCTTCATAGAGAGGATCGTCGTTTTTTAATCCTGAAAGAAGTTGCTGGTTTCCATCTAATAGAGTTTCGGGATGTCCAAAATCTAGGATTGAAGATTTCATTTCGTTTATAGCAATCTTCGACCCAATTTTTATTAGCTGTTCTATTACGGAAGTGATCGTGTGTTCTTCCCCGTTTTCTAGAGGGATCTTGCTTTGGGCCTCTAATAATTGAAATAATTTCGTTGAATAACTCTTTCCAAATAAATATGCGCCCGCCACGGCGTATTCTGATACGAATTGTTTAGGTTTTTCGATTATTTGGGTAACATATTTTTTGTCGGCGTCTAAAACGGTTACACCATATAATTGGGATTTTTCGACCTTCTTCACATTTATGACTCCGTCGCAATCTCCTTGGTGATATCGCAGGAGTAATTGGGAATAATCTTCCATCGGAAGCCTGTCGCTCAAAAAAACGAAACAATCGTCTCCTTGAGCGTAATCTTTAGCCAATAATACGGCATCACCAAGCCCGGAGAAATATGGCGTTTCAGCAGAATATCCAAGCGGTTCCTGCTCAACAAACACTAAATTAAAATAATCTGAATATTGGGATGTGATATATTCTGTAACAAGTTTTTTCTTATAGCCTACAATGAATAACAAGTTTGAACCTTCCGGGAAGGTTCTCTTTAGCGCTATTAAAATGTGATCGATCAATCGTCTTCCTGCTATTTTTAAAAACGCCTTTGGTTTCGAGTAAGTGAATGGTTGAAGTCGTTTCCCAACTCCTGCTATTGGACAAATAAGCCACATGATGGATAATATAAGAATGAATTTAATAAAAATGATATGCATTACATCTTTAAAATATTGTTCAGAATATCGTAATATTTTGCTTCTTTTAGCTTGAGTTGAATTTCTTGCTTCAATTTTCGTAAATAGTAGTGATCAGAAGCCGTCAACTGTTGACCATTGAGTTTTTTGTTCATGGCAATTCTTCCTTTATATTAAATCATTAAATATGACCTCCCCCGGAGCTTTACAGCTTCGCCAGCCTTTCCCCCAGCATGCACCCCTCGGTAACCGCCATGCCGATGCTTATGCCGGAGATCGGACTTTGATAAACGGTGATGAA
>JBHLMB010000359.1:0-4069 GCA_048938565.1 Promethearchaeota archaeon
AGGAATCTTCTTTAAAACGGGATATTTCCTTCCAATTCCAAATGCGCTTTCGCTTATCTTAATGGACTGAACAAGTTGTCTTCTTTTATACTCTGAATTTAAATATAAACTTCTCACGCGTTCAATCTTTTTAGGAGTAATTCTCTTATCTTTTAAATCTTCCAGTTCCGTCCCAATACCTTTTTTCATTATTTCTTCTAAAATTAAATCAAGTACATCGTAAGAAGGAAGAGAATCGCTATCTTTCTGGTTTTCCCGAAGTTCTGCTGTTGGAGGGCGTTTAATTATTCCTCTTGGAATTATTTTCTCATTTTGATTTATCCAATCACATATGGCATATATCTGGGTCTTAAATAAATCGCCTGGTATATTTTTTCCACCATTCGTATCTCCATATAATGTACAATATCCAACACCAATTTCTGATTTGTTTCCCGTTGAGACCAGCAGCCAATCAAACTTATTTGAATAATACATTAATATCGTGGCTCTAATCCGCGATTGAAGGTTTTCATCCGCTATATCAAAATCAACTTTTCCTATGTTTTCTTGAATGTCTTTCTCGTATGAAGAAAATAATTCATTTATTGGATGAACCTTGTAGTGTATTCCTAAATTCTTACATAATTTTTTAGCAAGATCTAAGCTTTCTTTAGAAGTAAATTTCGTTGGCATCATTATTGCATGTACTTTATCCTTTCCTAATGCCTTGGTACAAATATAAGCCGTAAAAGCTGAATCAATCCCACCACTCAATCCCAATACTGCTCCTAAGAAAATACCACTTTTGAAGAAATAATCTCTTAAATTAAGTTCTAGTGCTTTTAAAACTTCTTCCCTCCAATCCAGCGTATTTAAATATGGATATGCGATTTTTTTGTTATTTAGGACAAGATTGATTATTGTCCAGTCTTCTTCAAACGGTTTGGCCTTGAATACTATATTTCCGAGATGATCTACAATCATACTTTGACCGTCATATACGATCTCGTCCATTCCACCTACCATATTTAAATAAATAACAGGTACAGATAATTCTTTTACCTTTTTTTTAATTAGCTTTTCTCGTAAAGCTGGTTTATTGATATGATAGGGTGAAGCGTTAATAGCGATTAAGAGTTCGGCTCCATTAGAAACTAACTCTTTTGATACTTTAACATCATACGAATCGTCCCATAAATCCTCACATATCAAAATTCCAGTTTTTACTCCCTTAATCTCTACTGGAAAAAATTGGTTGTCAAAAGAAAAATAGCGATGCTCATCGAATACATCATAATCAGGAAGTAGGCGCTTGTTAACTATTGCCTTAATTTTATTATTTTCTATGATCACTGCTGAATTGTAGAAAGGATGCAAGCTATTACAAATTGCTTTAGATTCAGTAAAAGTTCCAATTATAATCGTGGCATCAGTTTTCAAAGATCGTATTTTCTCAATGGATTCTTGGTTCCTTTTTCTTATTAGTGGATCGTATATGTGATCCATGAGGGGATATCCAACTAAACTCATTTCAGGGAAAACAACGAGATCTGCATGGGGAAAATCATCGATTATCTTGATTATTTTCTGTGTATTATTTGTGATATCTCCAACAACGGGATTTATTTGGCCTAATACTATACTCAATCTTTTTTCAATACAAGACATTACTCTCCTCTTATTATAATATCAAATGTAGATTCTTTATGTATAGTAAAGCTAGAATTATTTATTTATGGTTTTGAGAAACCCTCATAAGATGTCATATTTTCTCGTAAGAAATATCACTTTTTTCTTATTAGATATGAATTTCTTTAAATTTTTGCTCATAATTATTATACTCGCAAAAAAAAAAATATGTTTATTAATAATTGGAAAGATTTTAGCCACTTAAAATAATAAAGCTTAAGGGATATTCTCAATTTAATTTAAATATCAAATTATATTGGTGTAACATGGCTACATCTTAAAAATTATAATAAAAAACTTGAAAATTGGCATATTAGAAAAAAAGGGTTGAATTTATTTTTGACACCAGCAGATATTTCGTTTGTAATAGTGTGCACGGCCTTAGTTTTTATTATGACACCAGGATTGGCGTTTTTTTACGGTGGATTACTTCGAAAAAAGAATATGATAAACATGATGGCAATGTGCTTTGTGTCGATTGCAATAATAAGCGTTATTTGGTTTTTCATTTCTTATAGCCTGGCGTTTGCTCCCGATGCTGGAGGAGGATTTATTGGGGGTATCGATTTTGCTGGTCTGGTGGGTGTTGGAACTGATTCTTACGATACATACTCTTCTGAAATACCTCACATGCTTTTTATGGTATTTCAATTGATGTTTGCCATAATTACAGTGGCAATCATTGCTAGTCCTTTTGCCGAACGAGTGAATTTTGGCTCCTTTTGCATATTTATATCTATATGGCTCATCCTCGTGTATTCTCCAATTGCTCACTGGGTTTGGGGTGATGGGGGATGGTTAAATACCATGAATGCCTTGGATTTTGCAGGGGGTACAGTCGTTCATATCAATGTAGGATTTGCAGCGCTTGCAATTGCTTTAATCATAGGCCCGAGAAAAGGATACCGAAAAGAACCAATGGAAGCTTCTAACATTCCATATGTGCTGTTAGGCATGGGATTATTATGGTTGGGGTGGTTCGGATTTAATGGAGGGAGTGCGCTAGCAGCCAATGAAATTGCGGTCTTAGCGATGTTTAACACCCATCTTAGTGCATCAGGAGCGGCGATTGTGTGGATGCTTATTGAATATTTTAAGACATCAAGATATAGCACGGTTGGTTTGGCGTCGGGAGCGTTAGCAGGGCTAGTAGCCATAACACCTGCAGCGGGCTTCGTTGAACCATGGGCAGCTCTAGTAATAGGAGCAACATCGAGCGTTGTATGTTTTATAGTTCTTTCGATAAGGACTAATTCCAAAGTAGACGAGTCGTTGGACGCAATATCCATACATGGAACGGGAGGAATATGGGGTGCAATCCTAACAGGTGTATTTGCTACCGTGGGTTCTTCAGGGGCACTTATGGGAAATCCAGGACAAATATGGATTCAGGTAGTTGGAGTGCTTGTAACGATTGGTTATTCGTTTACTGTAACTCTCGCTATAGCGTGGTTGATCAACAAGACAATTGGATTTAGGGTACCTCCTGATGTCGAATATGTCGGGCTTGACGTGTCCCAACACGGAGAAAAAGTGTGAGGTGGTAAAATTGAAAAAAATTGAATGTTTCATAAGACCAGAAAAATTAGAACCAGTAAAAGAAGGTTTGTTTGAAAAGGGAATTAAAGGTATTTCAATAAACGATGTCAAGGGACACGGTAGCCAACGAGGAATAAAACTCGTGGGACGTTCGGGAGAATATTGCATTGAATGGATTGAAAAGTTAAAACTTGAGATTGTCGTGAGCGAGAAAATAAATATTCAAGAAATCGTAGATATAATCATCGAAAAAGCTCACACGGGTAAACCTGGAGATGGCAAGATTTTTATCACTCCCGTCCAAGAAGCCATAAGAATTAGAACAAAAGAACGTGGAGAAGGCATTCTTTAACATCTTAACATATTTTTATTTTTTTATATTAATAATTCTTTCATACTGAATCAATAGCTTAGGAGATTTCTAATTCAGTTGAAAATACGAATAGATCAAACCCAAGACTTTTCCTGCCTCGGTTAATCTATAAGACTTTTGTCTTCCATGAACCTTTTCTTCCATCAGGATTTGTTGCTTTAATTTCTTGATGTGGTGACTATATTTCATTTTAATTTTCTTATCCTTTTCGTCCTCCCCCATATTCTTTAATAAATTCATAAATGTAACCCATTCTCCGCTATTCGTGTGTAAATCATTGAGAGTCTTTAGTATTACTTGATTTTCTTGAGAAAGCACTTGGATTGGATAAATGGGAATATCGATGTTTTGATATGATTCTCCCTCTTTTTTGTATGTCATACCATATTCAGTAAAAATGTTTTTAATTTCGTCTTTTTCAACATTATCATCAAGTATGTGATTAATCGTATAACGAGAGGACCTAAGATAAAAGAGTTTTATTAT
>JBHLMB010000006.1:0-16695 GCA_048938565.1 Promethearchaeota archaeon
TAAAATAAATGGAATAGAAGTCCTTCAAAAAATGAAAACCGATCAAAAGCTTAGTACTATTCCAGTTATTATAATTACAACAACTGATGATCCAAAAGAAATAGATCTTTGTAATGAATTAGGTTGTGTTGATTATATAGTTAAACCTATAAAAGAAAAGGACTTAATTGCCATTGCTAAAGGAAAAATATCAAGACACAAAACAAGCAACAACATCAATAAAAAACTTGCTGAAAAGTTAATGGAACTTGACATAAGTTTTAGTCCTTCTATTTCTCAAGAAGAAGCAAAGCTCGTAGTCTTATTAGTCATGTTTTGGCACGAGGCCTATGGGCCAGAATTTCTAAAATATTATCCTACTAATGTAGATTTACCATTTTCCATAGAAGATATCGGATTTCAATTATTTAATGTATCAAATACCATATATGGTGAAGAACATGAATTAAAAGCCGAAGCGTTATTACTTAATATCGAAAACATAAAGATGCACGGATTCGTATATTTTGACGCGTATCAAGACTATACTACCAAAAAAGGACATAAGCAGTACATGCTTGCCGTAATTGCTCCAAAAATAAATTATTTTGAAACCTTACAAATTAAAGATGTATTCAAGGATCTGTTCAATCAAATAAAAACAGGTTCGGAATGGGACGAGGAAAAATATATACAGGACATTGTAAAAATACTTTCCACGAGCAATCTGTTTGAAGAATAGCCGAATAATAATTAAAAATTATTAAAATCATTTTTTTTATATAAAGATTTATGTCTAAAGCGATTTCTAATTTATAAAAATACTTATAAAAAATAACTTTTTTACATGATCATCTTATTAACAACTATTATATGGTTTAAAATCTTAAATAAAACAAAGCCAAAGTAGTTTTATTCCCTAAAAGTTACGATAACAATGGACATGAAAAAAAAAAGTTTCAACGAATTGCTAGGTATCGACGAGGCAGATAAAAAAATCATTGAGATGATAGAAGAAAATCCCGATATTACTCATTCTAAAATCGCTGAAGAGATAGATAAGTCTCAACCCGCTGTAGGAGCAAGGATAATCAAGCTTGAGAGAAAAAATTTATTGACAAAACAAGTTGGATTTAACATTAAAGAAGTTGATATTAAAGTAGCTATAGTTTATATTTCGACCAAAGATGTTGACGGTATCGTGAATAAAATTGTATCTTGTCCGTTTATCAATCACGCTTTTAAAATATCAGGTGAATTCAACTTATTGTGCTTTATAGCGGCATCAGACTTGCAAACAATTGAAAAACTAGTGGATCTATGCTTTAGAAAAGACCCGGATGTTATTAATGTTAAAACAAACATTCTAATCGAATCAATACACGACTTCGTCGTACCTATTGATTTCACGATAGAAAAGTTTAATGGAAAATATTGTGGACCAGGATGTAATATAAGACAAGATATGCCTAAGTTTAAATTCAACAAGCCGAAAATAGAAGATTAATCCAAACTAATTTTTCTACTATAATTTTAAATAAAACTATTCATTTTTCAAGCCCTTCAAAATTCCAGATAGTGAGATATTTTTTTCTAAGTTCTTCAGCTAGATTTGGATCAACAATGTTCATACATGCAAAAATTTGGAATGGCTTGAGTGGATTAGGAAGTTTTAATAAAACTCGTGTTTTATCAATAATATCAAAATAAATGGGCATTCGGTAATTAATGTATTTTGATTTATGTCTAGTTGATTTCACATATTTTTTTTCAATAACTTCTGTAATCTCATAAAAAATTTTTGAATTTTGTTCTTTTTGTTCTTCATTCAATGGACGATTGTCATATTCAAAACACCATAAACATTTGACTCTCACGCCTCGATCTACCATCTCCTTGAGAGGAATATAAAAGAAATTTGCGTGAGATAATATTTTCACAGTCCATTTATTAATAAAATCCACGCAAAGCATTTCTTGCTTAGCAGTGCTCATCAAATTACGATAAAGAGCAAAAATAGAATCTTTTCCATATACAGTTGACCAAAACAGCTTGGAAGGTTCTTTTCGAATCGCTTTATCTGAATCGTAGAGTTCTATTTCTAAAAGTTTTGCTTTTTCGTATAAATATCCAATTCTTTGCTTATTTTCTTTTATCTGGTAATTGATCAAGTTATCCACAGCTTTATTCAAAGATATTGCTATATATTTTTTAGGGCGAGATTCTATGATTTCAACCAAGCCTTTGGTTTTTAGATCCTCTAAAACTTCATATATCCTTCCGCTCGGTACATTCGATTGTTTAGAAATCTTTCGAGCAGTAGGAGGATCGATCTTAGATGTCATTAGAAGTGCTATATAAGCGTTTGTTTCATAAGTCGAAAGGTTTGAATCGTTTAAAAAATCTTTAAGATCTTCAATTAGATTTTCTGACATTATATCAAATTAATTTTTATATCTTATAAAAAATTGCTTTAAATTGCTTTAAATTTTTTTTAAATTAATATTAAATTATATGAAATGAATGAAAAGAAATTCATGGAGGGGGGAATCGAAAAAATACAATTAATAAAATTGAGTAAGACCTTCATCCTTAGCTTTTTTATACTTACATAATTCTCCGCATCCATGTTCCTCATTTGGTTCATGAGTTTCAGAGTCAAAATCAATGGGGAGGATGAGATCTTTAGCTATATCAGTAACTAGTTCCATAGAGACGCTTTGAACCTCGGGTTTATTTCTAAAGTGATAATTAATGATTGCATCAAGCTTATCTAATTTCGAACTGGTTAGCATTACACAGACATTATGATTACCGCTTACTCTAAACGCGTTAAGCATAAAAGGACAAAATTTTGCCATTTCCATCAACCGCTCGGGCTCTTTTGTGTTCACTTCAACGGTAGCTAAGAATAATTCTACTTTTTTGAAGTTTATTCCTGGTTGGAATTGTAATACCCCCGATTGTTCGAGTTTTTTTATTCTCATCCCTATTGTCGGTTGAGAACGATTTACTCTCTCGGCAATTTCAGTGTGAGTCATGTTCGGATCTTCTTGAACTATCGAGATAATTTGCTTGTCTATATCGTCAAGTTTTAATTTTTCGCTTATCATTTCATTTAATAGCTTTTTGTTCTAAATAATGCAATCTTGATATTGATTTATATTTTATAAGTAATAAAAGTTATCACGAAAAGAATTTCTTGCAATATACACACTCTCCGCTTCCTGGATCTAACTGCTCTTGTAATTCGAGATTAACAGGAACAATATAATCCCGAGCAATTTCTACCACAATTTCCATATTGACATCGTCTATTTGTTCTTTATTTCTAAAATGCGAATTAACGAGACCATACAACTTTTCAAGGTTTGTACTGACTAGAAACAATATCATATTGTAATCTCCAGAAGATTTGAAACAATTTGCAATAAAAGGGCAATGCTCGGCCATTCCAACAATTTCTGAGGGATTTTCTGTTTTTAGACGAACTATGGATAAGTACACATCGAGGACTCTTAAATTAAGGCCTGCGTTTACATTTAAAACTCCTGATTTTTTTAATTTTTTTAATCTCGCACCTATGGTTGGTTGACTTCTACCAACGCGTTCTGCTATTTGAGAATGAGTAATATTCGGATCTTTTTGTAGCAAGGCTATAATCTTTTTATCAATGTCGTCTAATGCGACTTTTTTCTTTGGATCCATAAGTTTAAGTAATAAATTTCGATAGTCCTTATTCCAAAAATATTATGTATTGGGTAATATAGAATTCTAATTATATTTATGCAATTATTATATTTTCCATCACGATACCAATCGAGTATGATATGACGAAAGCGATGGACCCTATTACAATCATTTCTAATGCCCCCTTTAAAGGTTTCTCGCCCGTTATTTTACTTTTTAGCGCACCTACGATAAAGAGCAGAACGAAAGATATGATAGAGGAAAATATTAGTGAAACGATACCTAGATTTAGAAAGTAAGGAAAAAGAGGAACAAAAGCACCAAAAACAAATGAAAAAAAAGTTAAAAGTGCTCCAAGAGCAGGATTTTCTGGCTCTTCCAATCCTAATTCGCTTTTTATCAAGAAATCCAACCAAACTTGTTTATTTGAAGTTATTGTCTCAACACACCCATCTAGATTTTCTCCTTTAAATACCATTTTGGTAAAAATATCTCTGACTTCCTCCTTCTCTTCATCAGGAAAAAGCTCAATTTCGGCCTTTTCTTTCTTGATTTCGTTTTTCATATAATTGTATTCCGATTTTGAAGATACATATTCGCCCAATCCCATGCTACACGCCCCTGAGACCATTGCCGCTAATCCCGTGAGGATAACAATAGCGTTTCCACCCGAAATAGTTGCAGCAGCCACCCCAATTAAGAGCGTAAATGTAGATATTAATCCGTCATTGAGGCCTAAGATGATTGATCTTATTTTGCCCCCACCAGTTACGTGAGGTTCACTAACCTGCATTTTTCTTTAAATTTATATTGCGTTGATAAAGAATAATTTTTGAATAAGAATATCCAAGATGGTTTATATTATTTTTGATGGTAAGAATGGCCTATTAATCAATCGTAATGGCCCTCAACTTACAGGCAGTCGTGCACATGTGACACTTTGCGCACATTTCCTCTCGTTCTTTCACAACAACGCATCTTGGTTGGGTTTCCTTATCAATTACCTCGTATACGCCCTTAAAACATGCTTCTTCGCAAGAAAATTCCTTGCATTCACGACATTTACTTGTGTCGATGTGATGAAATTTATAACTCTCTATAGAACCTTGCTTTTTTACTCCGCTCATCGTGATATGTAATTTAAGATGTTCTTAAATCAGTTTTCTTTATATTTTATAATTTATTTCTAAAGCAAGTACTGTAAAAATCACCCAGATGAACTTAAATATTTCCGTTGTTGAAAATATCATAAAAGTATTAGCAATTAAGACTTGAAGAAAACATAACGGAATTTAGCTTTTCGATTACTCGAGGCAGCTTACCTTGGACGGCATTATTATCTCTGTGGGCACGATATGAAGAACAATCAATCTATAAAGACAAAATATTGCACGCTTTCGTTAATGAACTCAACTACGACTTTACCGAAATCAAAAACCATATAGATCTCATGAAACAATTAACCATAGTCATATGTCATAATAACTTTGAACTATTGATAAATAACTTTATCAAGAGATTTCCTAACGCAACAATCGTGGATTTGGGTGCAGGGTTTAACACTTTATTTTATAAAACTGACAATAATACCCTAAAATGGTACGATATTGATTTGCCCGAAGTAATAAATATTAAAAAAAAGCTCTTACCTCCAAATCCAAGATATAAATTTATTGCTAAATCCGTGCTAGATTATTCCTGGATGGGTGATATTACAGAGAATAGAGGAGGAGTTTTTATAATAGCCGGATCGTTATTTAAATATCTCAAGGAAAGCGATATTAAAGATTTATTTGCTAAAATCTCCAAAAAATTTCCAGGATCTGAATTGGCTTTCGATTGCGAGAATAAAACATTATTAGAAATTTCGAGGCAAAGCTTTCAAAAAGAAGGTTTAGATCCTTCATTAATCAAATTTTCTTTGGAAAATTCTAATATATTGAAAAGTTTGATTCACAACATCACGATTCTAGAGCAGTATTCAATATTCTCTAGAACAAGGCGAGAAAAATTTTGGCCAAAAGAAGTGCGAGATAGAATGGATGATATCGATCATTCAAGAATCAATTCCATTTATCATATTCGCCTTAATTGAGCTTTTTCCAAGGAAATAAATGAAATCTTCCAATTATATTTTATAATCAAGCTTCTTATGTTTGTTCTAAAGTTTAATATCATAAATAACATCATAACTGGGAAAAAGTTAAATTTTATGAAAATTCCGATCTTTTCCCTTGAAAAGCTTCAAGAAGGTACTTTCATAAGTCGTCTAAATAGGTTCGTTGCCGAAATAGAAAGAGACGGGAAAATCGAGACTGCTCATGTGCACGATCCCGGAAGACTAAAAGAATTACTCATAAAAGGGGCAGAAATACTTTTCACGGATTCTAAAGGTAAATTAAAATATTACATACGGGCAGTTAAGGCAAGAAACGAATGGGTCTTAATAGATACTGCCCAACATTCAAAGATTGCTCGAAAAGTCTTCGATTTTATGCCCGAGTTTAAGAATATAAAGGAAATAAAAAGCGAGGTTATAATAGGGAAGAGCAGGATCGATTTTACAATAGACGGAACGCCATTGGAAGTAAAGGGCGTTACTCTTGTAAAGAGCGGACTTGCTTTATTTCCTGACGCTCCAACCGAGCGAGGAACGCGACATATAGGTGAAATAATAGAGCATAAAGGTATTATTTTTTTCCTCGTTTTCCGAGATGCAAAAGCTTTTGCACCTAACATCGAAATGGATCAAAAATTTTCAGAGATGCTCAGTAAAGCACGAAAAAAGAAGATAAGAATTATCGTCGTTCGCATCAGCTTTAATGGAAAAACCTTATTTTATCAGGGCAAAATGGATTTAGCAGATTTTTGATTACTTATCTTCCAATTTAATACCCATTTCATTTAACCTCTCACGAATCTCATCACTAATGTCGAACATTTTCCTTTCCCTTAACTTCATTCGAGCGCTTTCCAATATATCTAATAAGTTTTTAATAATTCTATCTTTATCGTCCGAGGAGCCCGTAATATTTCCTTTAATCATTGTCTCCAAATTTGGAAATATGCCAAAAATATCGTTCATAGATTTGAAAAACTTCAAAAATTCTTCCTTGAATTTATCGCTAATATCAGATTTACCTTCAATTATTCTCCTATTAACTTCCCTTATAAAGGAAGATATTTCGGCAAACGCAAGTGGAGTATTAAAATCGTCGTCTAAAGCTTCGAGAATTCTTGATTTCGTGTAGGAAATCTTTTGAATAAAGGTTTCTGAGTCTTCATTTCCATTTACTACAGGAACCAGCTCAATTACATTGCGAATCGTGTTAATAATTTTATCGTAATTCTTACGAGCGCTCGTCATAGTTTTTTGCGAGTAATTTATGGATTTTCTATAGTGGCTCGTGAGCAAGAAAAACCTTACAACCATTGGATCGAATTCCTTCATAACATCCGAAACTAAAAAAAAATTCCCCAAGCTTTTTGACATTTTCTCATCATTAATATTTACAAATCCATTATGCATAAAGTAATTGGCGAATTGTTTTCCCGTAAAAGCTTCAGCTTGTACTAATTCGTTTCGATGATGTGGAAATTTTAAGTCTTGTCCACCGCCATGAATATCAATTGTTTCACCTAAATAGTTTATTACCATAGCAGAGCATTCAATATGCCATCCAGGACGGCCTCTTCCCCAAGGACTTTCCCAAAACGGCTCACCCTCCTTCCAAGCCCTCCATAAGGCAAAGTCTCTCTTATCGCGCTTATCATTTTCGAAACTTTCATCCTGTTCATGTTGGAGGTCTTCCTCGTCTTCTTCTTCCTCATTTTTTGGTTTCTTGTTTTGAAAGATCTCCTTGTACTTTGGAAAAGATTTTACAGAAAAATACACGGATCCGTTTTCCTCGTATGCGTGCTCCTTGCGTATGAGTTCTTGAATGAGTCGGATTATGAATCCAACAACTTCAGTCGCTCTAGGATTGATATCTTCTTTTTGAACATTCAAAATATCCATTATTGTTTCATATTCCTCGATATACTGGTTGGTAAGGGCGCTAAATTCGATTTTCCTCTCGTTTGCTCTTTGAATGATCTTATCGTCGATGTCTGTGTAGTTTTTTACTACTTTCAAGCCAAAGCCTTTATATTTCAAATAACGTTGGACGAGATCAAAGACCACTGCTGATTTTGCGTGTCCTAAATGAGGGCTATCGTACACCGTGGGACCACACACATACATCAAGACCTCTTGAGGATTTATAGGCTGGAATTCTTCTTTTTGAAATGTGAGACTGTTATAAATGTGGAGTGTAATATTATTCACCTTCTTCAAATATCATTAAAAAAAACTCGGGATGTTTTAAAAGATCTACTTTAATGAAATATATAATTAGAAAAAAATATGTTAAAATAAAAATTAAAAATTAAAAAAGAGCCAGTGGAGAGATTTGCACTCTCGAATAATCGCTTACGACGCTTAGAAAGCCCTGCAGGCGACCTCCTTAACTACTCGGATTTGCCCCCTTAGCATAAATTGCATAAGAGTTACACTGGCAATTCACTGGCACATAAAAAAATCATCAATATAATTCAATTTTTTTTATTGTTTATAAGTCATTATGTTTTTTTCAAATAATATTGTGATAACAATAAAATCATATCATTTATTGTATGTGCTACCCCAATAAAAAATTCGATTTTACAATCCAAACGGAGAGAATACTTTTACTGCACGTTTATTAGCAAATCTATGTGATACATTCAAAAACCTGCATATCCATTTAGTATAATCGCGAAATTGTGCGTTATCTCTTATATCGGTCGAATAAAACTTCTTTTTTGAACCATCTTTAAATTTGAGATTAATCCAATATCGCGTTATTCCTTCTTCTTCGTCACCAAAAACTCTCGTTTTAATATCTACGCATTCGATATTGGATAGGTTTGTTTCAAACACTTTTTTGAGCTTAAGTTTTGATTTCATTCTATATTTAGTAAAAGTATCCGTTCGTTTATTGAAAACAAATTGACGGGATAATCTCCTCATAAAATACCGAACCATAAACGCTGTAAGAAAGACGAAGAAATTGATTAATATTTGAGTAACTAGCAGAGCTGGGATCGTTAAAAATGAATTGTTGTTTATTTGAGTGAATAAAGCAATAAATATGACATTAATCATCAATAATATTAAAATCCCAATATAGAGCGAAATGTTAGCGACGGTATTGTAAAAAAAACTCACTCGAAGCGTTGAATTTTCTTCATTTTCAAATTCTACATATGGACCGGTGGTGTATTTTTTTACTTCAAAAGTTTCAGATCCGTTCTCTATTGTCGTGTATTTTGTCTTGCGTTTTATTTTAGTTTTGGTGGCATATTTTTTTTTATTATAAGATTCTAAAATCATGATTCCGCCAAGGAGAATTAAGACTATGATTATGGTAATTATTATTGCTGCAAAAAAAATAACATCAGAAATATCTGGAAAGAGAAGAGTCTTGAGAAGAATGAATGTAAGAGTTGTTACGACAAGAGTGCCCATAACAATTGAAAAAGTAATTAGATTCTCTTTTTTAGAGTTTTGGATTTCAAATTTAACTATATTTTCATACATTCTGATTTTGATTGAACTTAAATTTTTTAATATATTTATGGAAACAAAGATATTTAAGGATCATCACTAAATTATTAAGGTTCTTTAAGGAAATCGAGAAGATTTAAATTATTTAAAGTAATGTAAATCCCGATCTCGAAATTTTAAAACTTGGTAAGAGAAAGATTCCTGAAATGAGATAAGACCAACCCGATAGTTATTAAAGAATTTCTTACAAGTAATCATTAATTTTAAAGATTTTTTGGCATATGGTATTGAGAATTTGTATTTTATACTTAGAAATTCGCACGGCCAAAGAATATAATTGAGACACTATTCAAGAAAGTAAAATCCCAATCTTCACTGTCATGTTAATTTGTATATCTTAGAAATAATAATTTTTTCTCAAAATTAATTCTATCGATCTAAGCTTAGATCTTTTCATAATGGCTTCTTTTCCATACCACTTTGATCTTCTTTTACCTCGGAGTGTTTGGATCCATTTTCTAAAGTCGTGTTTTTTATCTTGGTATTAGCAAGATATTTTTTTAAGTGTAAAACTTCCCATATAATCATCCCCATAAGGATTATTGATACTAGTATCGCAGAAATTATCAGTCCAAGGAAGAAAGCAAAATCTGAAGCATCTGGACATAGAAACGGCCTGAGAGGGATAATGAGAAGAAATGTAACTATAATAGTAATGGTAAGAGGTATATAAGTCGATAAAATATTTTTTTTAGAGGGAGGGATTTCAAATTTTATTCTATTTTCATTTATGATCGTTAAGATTTCATATATACTTTGTTTCTTTTAAATTTATTTTAATTGTAAAGAGGGCCATTTTATGTTTTTTTGGAGGCAATTAGGACATTTTGAAGGGATTTGGATCCTTTTCTGATCAAATATGTATCCACATGAGATACACGAGGCGGGAATAATTTCCACGACCTTTTTTAGTGCTTGAAGCGTGGAAGAAGCTTTTAAAATATCATTAATCAATTTACGCTTGTTTGAATATTCCATTTCCTTCATATAACTCCTTAAATCCGAAATCTGTCCGTGTTCGATTAAGTATCTTGCAAGTTTTACTGACCCTGTCTTTTCTCCGTATTTTTCCCTCTTCTTTGTGCGTTTGGATGATGAATCCTCGTGAAGACGCAATGAAGGCCATTTTATTTGCTGCTGATGACATCTGGGGCATATTGATGGGATATTAATCTTATTTTTTTTGTTAACGAATATATGTCCACAAGAGGCGCACGAGGCAGGAATGATCTCTAAAATTTTAAGAAAGAATTTAAATTTATTCGATACATTCCTAATATCTTTAATCAATTCTTTCTTGCTTGCATATCCCATTTCTTTCATGTAGGTTCTAAGGTCTGCAATCCCACCCTCCTCTTTTAGTGTTTTAGACAAATTCCTAACTTTATTTTTACCAGAAAACTCTCCAAAATATTTTTTAGCGTTTTTATTCACTGATTTGTATTGAATATTTAAAAAATCACAGACCAATTTAGTGTAATCGTAAAATTGCGTAAAATCTACTGCGAATGTGAATATTGAAAAAAATATTTTCTTGATTCCATTTATAAATCTCAGGTGTATCGAGTAATGCTCAATACCAGGATAAAGAGTTGGTTTTATATCTCTTATTCCTATTGCTTTAACATCTAATCTTCCTATTTCGGAAAGATTTGCCTTGAAAATCGTTTTTAATTTGCTCTCCGATTTTATTCTTGATATCGTGAAAGTATCCGTGGTTTTATCAAATAAATATACCCTGGATTGCAACTCCTTTTTGCATACTATGAAGAGTGCTGTAATATATACACATGTGTTTAAACCTACAATGTCTATTAATATAAACCAAAGATCGAGAATATCTGCTTCTATTGGTTGAATAATAAGAGCAGATAAGATAACGATATTAAGTAATAGTATCAGGAAAATAAGAAAGTAAAAAATAACACTTGACAAGACACCATAAAACATGCTCACTCGGAGCGTCGAGTTATCCTTATTTTCAAATTCGATATAGGGCCCATTTTTGTATTTTTTTACTATAACGGTTTCTAATCCATTTTCAATTTTTGTATATGTTGTCGTATATTTTGTTTTTGTTTTTTTTGATTTCATAACGGATCTAAATTCCATTATTCCTAACCAAATTTGGAGAATTAATAATAATAAAACAAGCGTTATTGATGCATTAGTTAATATAGCTTTATGGTTACTAGGATAAAGATTAATAAGTGTGATAAAAGTGCTTGTAAATACAATAATTATCATTAAAAGAAAGATAATATAGGTTCTAACCTTCATTTTATTTTGGATTCTGTTTTTTGTCAGTTTTTAAGATTTTTAATTATTTTTATGAAAACGAAATATTTAAAGATCATCGTTAAATAGCTAAAAATCTCTAATGATCATAATTGATATTGACATAAATGTAAATATCTCTCTGTCTTAAAAAAAGCAGAAATAATTGAAAATACTCCTTTTAATTGATATCTTGGAAGATTCCCGATTTTATAATATGATTAAGCTTGTCGTTTCTTGCTTTTAGATAATCGATTTTTCCTCGTACCTTGCTAATCAATAGTTTTTTCTTTAATGTAAGGGTTTCAACGATGTTGACTTCCATTTTATCCTCTGAAATTTCTATTTCATTAAAACTTGGATGTTCGTCAGCTCTAACCTTGTCTGAAGTCGTGGTACCGCAATATAAAAGCGCAGTGTCGCCAAATTGCCAGGCATGAGGGGCGTGGCGATGCCCTTGCAAGACTAAATCAACGCCGTATTCTTGAGTTACTTGTAGCACTTCTCCTGCATCTACTAATGTACTTCTTTTATGACCCGCGTTTGGTACAGCAACGACATGATGATGCAAGACAAGAATCTTCAACTTGTCTTCGTTCTTGCTTAATTGCTGGATTAACCATTCTAATTGCTCATCTCCAAGTTCTCCTTCAGATGTGTTATTTCGAGGGCTTCTTACACCAATAATAACAACATTCTTGTGGTTTAAAGTGAGCATTGTCCTCCTAGGACCAATATATCTTTCAAAAAACACGATTCCATTGTTACTAGCGTCATGATTCCCAATGACATTGAGCATAGGCACTTCAATTCTGCTTAAATAGCTGGCAACTTCTTTGTATTGGTTCTTTTTAGCCTTATGTGTAAAATCTCCAGTACATACCACAGCATCGGGTTTAACATCATTTACATATTCAATAAACCTCTCAATGCATTGTTCGATAAATCCCGACGAACCATAGTGAAGATCAGACCAATGTAGGATTTTCAACATTATGTATCTTTCTTCCTGTATTTCAACAATTTATGATATTTTTCTAGCTACTATGAATAGTGATAAATTATTTCTTGTTTTTTTAAGACATTCAACCCTTTTGTCCTTATTATTGAGCAATCCTTGCGTTTAGGGTTTTTTTTGTCTTTTTTTTAAAATAATTTTCTTATTCCTAATTAAAACATATTAAAGAGCTAATATAAACTTATTGTTAGAGAAAATAACTTAAAGCTCGATTATTTGCTATTTAAATTAAGACTCTAGTTCTATTAAGGATATCATTCAAATTATTAGGAGATTTATAGTATTACAAATATAATTATTATCAAGGAAAAATAAAATGAATGTAAAAGAAGCAATAAACAAAAGAAGGGCTTATCGTTCTCTCGAGGTTATAGAAATTTCTGACGATTTGGTAAGGGATCTTGCGTTGTCAGCTCAAATTGCGCCATCCTGCATGAACAAACAACCGTGGAGATTTATTTTTGTAAGAAAGAAAGAAGCATTAAAAGAACTATTTATCACCTTTTCTTCAGGAAACATGTGGGCTAAAAAAGCATCGATGATAATAGGAGTTGCGAGTAATTTGGAATATGATTGCATCATTGGAGAAAGACTTTATTACCTGTTTGATACGGGCATGGCAACGGCTCTTATTATCCTCCGTGCTACTGAATTAGGACTAGTTGCGCATCCTATCGCTGGTTTTAACGAGCAAGAAGCAAAAAAAGCTTTATCCTTACCTAACGAAATGAGATTGATATCACTAATAATCGTTGGAAAACGTTCAAAAGAAATTAATCCCGAATTATCAGACTTTATGAAGCTTGGAGAAGAAAACAGGCCCCCCAGAATTCCACTTAACGAATTCGCGTTCTCAAACTATTTTAAAATAAATAGTAAGGAGAACATATTTCCTTAATTATTGTGCTTATTATAAAACTTAATCAAGAATCAATATTTTAAAAGATAATCGCCCCTCTTATTTACATTTTATAATTAATCAAGGTTTCTCCTTTAGAATACACAATAAAATTGTTAAAATAATCTCGTTACCGTTATAGTTGTGATGGAATATCAAGGTAATAAACTCAAAAATCAATCAAGTCCCTATTTACTTCAACACGCTAACAATCCCGTTCATTGGTATCCTTGGTCGGAGGAGGCGTTTCAAAAAGCAAAATTAGAAAATAAACCAATCTTTCTTTCGATAGGATATTCGACTTGTCATTGGTGCCACGTGATGGCACACGAATCGTTTGAAGACATTGAAGTTGCTCGCATTCTGAACGAGGCTTTTGTTTCTATAAAAGTCGATCGTGAAGAACGTCCAGATGTGGATGGAGTGTACATGACAGTCTGTCAAATAATGACTGGTTCTGGCGGATGGCCACTCACGATAATAATGACCCCTGATAAAAAACCCTTTTTTGCAGGTACATACTTTCCAAAAGAGACCCGCCTTGGCAGAATGGGTCTTGTTGATTTGTTACAGAAAGTAAAACTCATGTGGAATCAACAAAAAGGAGAGATCTTACGGTCCGCAAGCCAAATCTCTTTTGCCTTACAAGATATTGATCAGGAATCTCCAGGATACCCTCTCGAGAGAAGTGTCCTAAAAAAAGCATATTTAGCGTTAAAATCGCGGTTTGACGAAAGACACGGAGGGTTTGGAGAACGACCTAAATTTCCCAGCCCTCATAATCTCGTGTTTCTTTTGAGATATTGGAAAAGAACAGGGGAAGAAAAGGCTTTGAACATGGTAAAGGCAACATTAAAGGCAATGAGAAAGGGTGGTATATATGATCAGTTAGGATTTGGCATTCACCGTTATTCTACCGATTTGGAATGGCTTGTACCTCACTTTGAGAAAATGCTTTATGATCAAGCACTGGTAGCTATTGCTTGCGTTGAGACATTCCAAGCATCTAATCAATCAGAGTTTTTAGAAATGGCTCGAGAGATATTTACTTATGTATCACGAGACATGACATCCAACGAAGGAGCGTTTTATTCTGCAGAAGACGCAGACAGCGAGGGAGAAGAAGGAAAATTTTATTTATGGTCGAAAAAAGAAATCGAAGAAGTCCTGACTAAGGCCGAGGCCGAGCTTGCAATCAAGTTTTATGGAGTAAAAGAAGAAGGAAACTACTTGGAAGAGGCAACGAGAATAAAGACGGGACGTAACATCTTGCATTTAAATAAAAATACACCTGAACTATCAAAGGAACTTGGCGTGGATGAAGAGAAATTACGCAATGAATTGGTAAACATTCGAGAGAAACTATTTCACCATCGTAAAAAAAGGATACACCCCCATAAAGACGATAAGATACTTACTGACTGGAATGGACTAATGATCGTGGCTTTAGCGAAAGCCTATCAAGTAGCGGGCGATGATGCATTATTAAAAATGGCAGAAAACGCAATTAATTTCGTGAATTCTCAATTAAGAATAACAGATGGTCGCCTCTTGCATAGATATAGGGAAGGAAGGGCTGAAATAAATGGATACCTCACGGACTACGCCTTTATTATTTGGGGATTAATTGAACTCTATGAGGCTACATTTAATGTGGAGTATCTCGAATTAGCCATAAAACTTCACGATTTACAAGTTAAATATTTTTGGGATGAAAATATTGGCGGCTTTTATTTTACGGCAACTGATGCCGAAGACCTCCTTATAAGAAAAAAAAATATTTACGATGGAGCGATACCTTCAGGAAATTCTGTCGCATTACAGAACTTGTTGAGGTTAGGATTATTAACGGGAGATTACAAACTTGAGAAAAAGGCTGATATTTTAGGTAGAGTATTTTCTGAAAATGTAAGTAAAAATCCAAGCGCTTATGCTCAACTATTAATTGCAGTAGATTTAATGATTGGACCAACCTTCTCCCTTGTTATAGCAGGTGATGACGACTCTCCCGATACGATTACACTGATAAATTCTATTCGCAAGCATTATATTCCAAACAAATCCCTTATCCATCGGAATACATCCCAATCGACTCCAGAAATCGATAAATACGCAAGTTTTATAAGGTCTTTCGTAAAAAGCGAAAATAAGGCTACCGCATACGCTTGTATTGATAAAACCTGTAAACCAGCAACGCAAGAATTTGACAAATTAGTAAGATTATTAGATTCGAGATGGAATTGAGTTTCGAAAATTGAATTTAATGAATTTATTCCAAATCTAGTCGATGACAAGAAATACTTAATAACTAGGGAAGACAGTATTAGAGTTAAGACAAATCAGAAGTTAAAATAACATTGGGATGGATTTATATAATGGCATTATTTGATGAAATTGCACAAAATTTCGATACTGGTGAAAAAGTTTTATTTTCTCATTATAGCACTCCTTTTCGAATTAAAAAAAAGAATAGAATTACTGTCTTTCTTCTTGCTCTTATGTTGTCTATCTTGTTTGACATTATTGTCTTTCAATATATGATAATGGAAAGTATTAACATTACAGATCTTCCATGGGGTTTTCTTTGGACTTTAGTTTTCATTGGTTTAATAATATTTTCGATTTCCAGCCTGATTGGATTTATTTTAACAATCGCAAGAAAACAAGTGGATAAAACGAAGGTTGTTATAGTCTCGGATAAGAAGATCTATAGTAGATATGTTATTAGCAGACAAGCTCAATTAGATGTAATAAAAATTTCTGAAATCAAAGGAATTAATTACACCTTTAATAAAAAAAAGGAAATTTTTCCAATAAAAACTATTAGTTTTATTTCGGATTTTGATGCGGCTTCAATCGTTGGATTTAAAATTAAAAAGGAAGAAATAACAATAAATTATCAAAAACTTTTTGAATCAATTGTGTTCGAATTTGGAAATACCAAACAAAGAACGATCGATCTAATGAAAAAATTACAGATTCAAATACCATTACACCTAAAATTCTCGCAACACGAATATAAACGATTAAAAAGGAGAAAAATCTTATATTTTATCAATAGTATTCTATTAGTTCCCATTTTCATATTAGGTTTATACTTAAGTTATATTTATTTTACTACAGACCTTCCAAGCGTTTTGGATATATCCCCTTATTTAATTGCTTTTTCTGCCATCTATATTCTCA
>JBHLMB010000360.1:0-4061 GCA_048938565.1 Promethearchaeota archaeon
CTGGCATTTTGGGCATCGACTTTATTTTTATTGGCAAAGAAAACGCTTCCAAGAGATTTAAACATAATAGCATCTGGAATAAATCCCGTGGCAAGAGAATACACCCGGGGATTAACGCAAGCTGATCATTTTCACATTGGTACTTTCAAGGGAGGGCATATCGAGAAAGCAATGGTGTATTCAATGCTAAGAAACTTCATTCCACATATAATTGCTCTTTCGAATAACTCGCCTATTATCAATCATCAACCTACTGATGTTGTAAAAATAATTAACGACAGAATTACAGCACCTAATTGTATACGATCCTTGAGATTAAAATACAACGAGACAATGCTCTCCCCTAATCAACCAAATGGATTCTTACCATATTTAACATCTACGAACGAAAAGGGCGTACATGCTTTTTTAGAGGCCGTGCAGAAAGCAAGTTTAGAAGACGCTAGAATGGTCGACTGTTTTCCCTTTACTGATTTCGGTACCATTGAACTTAGAGTTTGCGACGCTCAGATATCAATCTGTAGGAGGATAGGAATGGCCATTCTAATCCAAGCTCTAGCATACAAGGCAAGAAAATTACTTATGAAGAAAAAATGGGTTCCAAACGCAGGAGCACCCACGATATCATTTAATCGAAAAGGAGCTTACGAGCGAGGATTAATATCACTCTTTAGACCGCAAAACCTGACTCACGAATATCTTGCAAAAAATGATCCAAGTTTTGCAGAGCATTATTTAGGCCCTAAAAAGGATCCAGTAAAATACATGACCCAAGCGGTACAGAGAATGTTCTTTTACATCAAACCAGAGTTAGTAGAGCTTGGACTATTATATTCGCCTTTCCTCAAGCCCCTGTTAATGAGCGTTTTTGGAGAAATATCCTACGCCAATGCTCCAATGAGCGAAGCCGACTATCAACTATCTCTTTACGACTTTAAAATAAAGAATGGCGAGAACCCTAGTATATTATACGATCTAATTTATTTTACTGAGGAATATTGCAAGGATCCAATAAGTCATCCGCTTACGGGAGTTTTAACACTTCCAAAAGAAATGAGATAACTTATATTCCTATAAACACTTTAGCTCTTTCCTATTTTTAATCAGAAAAGAGAATTGGAAATATTAAAACAAATCTGAATACGGGATGTAACTTATATTGCGTATGCTCAAAATGTTAATGTCGTAGAGGTATATCTGATTAGAACTATTTTGCGTTAATATATCATATTGAGATGGGGATATAAGTTCTGCTCCATAAAATAAATGCCATTCTGATTTGTATCTGTTTGCATCATTAAAAATTAAGTGATTGATCTCGAACACTTCCCCGGATAATAATTTTATGCTCCATTCTAGATGAACTTCTTGCAAAGACCAAGTAAGAGGAAAATAAGGAATGTTTATGATATAGATTGTCTTGTTGACAGGATTATCGTCGATAATTTTATTTGATATATTGTAAGTTGATGTACTAGCCACATAATAAGAATAATTTGCTATTCCGTAATAAATCGAAGAAAAAGATATAAAACTAACCATTAGAATTAAGGACTTATTCATTTTTCCATCAATTTTATATCTAAAGGCTTTATATAGCCCTTCCTTCAGAGAAGTATCAAAATTCTTGAAATACTTGTATGATACTGCAGAACTTATTCCTATTGCAGCAAAATTCAAAAATCGACCAATGAAATTTAAAATAAGTATTATAGTGCTGAAGAATGCCAGAAGATAAACAAGAACTCCAGTTGGATCGTTTATTTTTTTTAGTTTTAAAAATAATGGGATGCACAGAACTCCAATTAGTACTAGTAAAATAATCCATATGATAATTCTATAAGAGGGAGTAGTTTGTCCGCTCATTCTAAGACTTATGAAAATAATAGGTATGGGAATATATATAATATATTTCCAACTTTTTTTTAGAAAGGATTTAATATCTTTTATCTTAAAGTAATCAAAAGCTACAAACACGGGGACGATTGCGATTGCGGTTTCTTTAGATAAAAATGCCAATAAAACAAAAATACCGGTTATATAGAAATAAAGTGTATTGTATTTGTTATTTCTGTAATAATTAATAAACATGTGGAGCGAGCATAATAAAAAGAAAACCATAAAAATATCAAATATTGCCGCAATCCAAAAAAAAACTTCAAAATATAAACCATAGAACGATATGTATAAAATAGTAGCAAAATAAGACGCAAACTCGCTCTTGAATAATTTCAAGGTTAAAAGAAGATATAATATAGTATTAATCGAATTCATTAAGATAGAAAAAAGATGGTATGGTATTGGATTAAGACCAAAAAGTTGGTACATTATATTTAGATATCCTAGTGGAATGGGCCTATAATATTCCCAACTCGTATCTGTAAAAACATTAATACCCTCTTCGAAGGAAAGAAAAAAATTGAATTCATCGCTCAGAAAAAAACCATCGTAGTAGTTAATAACGATTAATAAATTGGTTAAAACAATGAAAAATAGAAACCACGTGAATTTCTTCTTATTTTTAACATAGTCTAGCATGAATGTTTATTTAAAATATGATAGTCAAATAAATTTTTCTGTAAGATATTATATAAACAAAAATATTATATTTCCAGGCAATATACTATTATTATAAGTTATTTTAATTGGGACATGAAAGAATATGCTTAAAGCGAAAATAGAACAGAACGGGAAAGTTAGAGAAGAAAAAATATTTGTAATAGATTGCCATTCCCACTTGGGAAAGGATATTGATGGTGCAATAATGATGAATCCTATGGCTCCTTCTGGTACATTTGACTTTTGGGAATCCGTACAGGGAAAGTTAAGCGCGGAATTGAGCAAGACGAACGAACTTTCCTTTTCAACGAATTTAGATGGAAGACCTGCAAAAATATCGTGGTCATTTGAAACTTTTTCATTTACCGATTCGCTATATGGGGCATTAAACTCCTTAAAAGGTAGGTTCTCAGATCTCAAGGAAAAATCAAGGTCTAATCAATTCATTGATCAAGCCGTTTGTTTTCCGTTCCAAGACGAGTTTCGTGGGAAAGATCCCGAAGCGTTATACCGAGCTAGCAATGTGAACATATCCCGCTTTACAACTAGATTTCCTTTTTCAATGAAACTAATTGGATACGCCAGATGTGATCCAATGGAAGGCCGTAAGGCGGTTAATGAAGTAAAACATGCTAGAGAAGTTCTTGGATTGCGAGGATTGAAATTGCACCCTCGCTCGGAGGGATGGATTGATAATATAAAATCTGAAAAAGTTATTGATGTTTTAATTGAAGCAGCGAGGCATTCGATGCCAATAATTTTTGACACTCGAGGAAAGGGATCAATTATGGCAATTGGAGAGCTCATAAAATCAACAAGAAATTTATTACAATCAAAGCATCCCGAATTATTACCACATTTTAAAGTAATCATAGCCCATTTTGCTCAAGGTAACATCGGGGATCATGAAGTGTACAACACGATAGTACAACCAAATACATATGGAGATTTATCAATGCTACATGGTGAAGGGGCAGGTAATTTTTTTAAGGACTTTCGAGCGTGGTTCAATGCTAATGGAAAACAGACTGTTGACAATAGAGAATGGTCGGAATATCTCATTTTTGGATCGGACTATCCATATTTTGGAGATGTGCACGCCTCTAAATTGATTATATATGTTGTAAATAAACTATTTTTTGATTCAGGAGGCAACTTGCAAGATGTCAAGAATATTTTAGGTTTGAATCAGATTCGAATTTTACCTGAATATGGTTTAAAACAAAAATATAACAACATTTCTCAATTACCAAGTACTATTATTTCTAATATTCAAGAAAGAGGCAAAAAAGCAATTTCAACTCGAAATATGGCAATTATGGCGTTAGCTAAACTCATTACTGATGATAAAATTGATATAAGGAAAATATGCGTCCAGTTTGATAAATCGTGGAACGATATTAGTCGAGATATTATGCTAACGGTGTCATCAATAGCTAAAGGCCAAAACATTGATCTATTACTGATGGACTTGATAAAGGATAGCATATCTCTCTTGGCTC
>JBHLMB010000007.1:0-1275 GCA_048938565.1 Promethearchaeota archaeon
GGATCTCCTCCGTTAAGAGTGTACCACGTGGTTCCAGGGGAGTAATTTGAAATTAGAACCGTGAAATTGACGATATCTGTCGTAAAAACTTGACTATCGAAAGGATAATAAATATTTACTAATGTTTGATCAATACTTTTAATTATTGTAACCTCGTCCTGTCCCAGGCTACCGTTTGCATCCAACGCGTAAAACCTGATCACGACTTCTCCGTTTTCTAGCGCCGTCCAATTACTCACATCGATCGTACCGTTGTTTATCCCTTCAACGCCAGAGAAGTATATTGGATCTCCTCCGTTAAGAGTGTACCACGTGGTTCCAGGGGAGTAATTTGAAATTAGAACCGTGAAATTGACGATATCCGTGGTAAAGACTTGACTATCGAGAGGATATAGGATTTCTAGTACGGGCGGATTTAGGCTTGATATATTTAACTGAAATGAATACCCTATTGTACGATTATAAGTGTAATTATATAAAAGTAGAATTCCTTCTGGAGTATAAGTAGATTCATAGTATTCGTGCAATCCCATATAATTTTCTCCTTCAACAATATATCCATTTTCTATAGCAGTAATATTCACATTAGGATTAGAAATGAGTGCTTCACACCGGGCAACAAAAGCGTCCCAATCAATGTTATTACTTACCAAAAACGAGAATAAAATGGGTTCGTCCATTTTTGAATAATTTTTGAGTATATAAATCTCACTACCATAAATCGATAAAAACATTGGTTGCCATGAATTATTAAGATATTGTTCTTGATGTATTAGGACTAACACCGATTCTTCAGCTGGATCTTCTCCGTTGATAAAATCAATGGTCGATCTAATCTTGGTTGGAGCACCTGGATAATAATCTGAAGGATAAAACTCAATATCGTATTCATAGACGTCCCCTTCGTTAACCCCCACATACGATGGTTTTGGGCCATCGAAATAGCTTACCATCTTCAATACAGTCTCTTGAGAATCATCAAAGGGCCCAGACGCCCCATAGCTCATGCTCGAGTTTTCATATTCGAGTTCAAGGCTTTTCAGAAAACCCAAGTTGTTATAATAAGCCCTTCCATAAATATATTCTTCAGTGCCAAAAGACAATTTAAAAAATAAGGCAGGTTCTGATGTAGACACCCAATAGGAATTATAGATGGGCCCTAATTGATCACTTCTTGTATACAACTCTGGAGGACTAGGCAAGAATAAAGGTGCAAGAGTCGTAAAGTTGTGCATTTCATAATCAAATGGCTCAATGAGATAATCAACCGAGTGT
>JBHLMB010000007.1:1285-16584 GCA_048938565.1 Promethearchaeota archaeon
GTAAACGAATCGTTGCGTGGAATGCAATCCCAAATTGAATAATTTATGGCCCAATGGGTTGAATTTTCTGCTATGGAAGTAAAATTGATTTTCATCTTGCTAAGTTCCGTTGGATTTTGTCCTAGCCCAAAATATTGCTCCCAATCTGATCCCAATAAGGATTCCAACCTATCATTTTCGAGATCTAATATGATCCAAGAATATTCATCACCAACATCGAATCCTAGAGAGGTATTAGCTAGTAATATAGGTGTTGCGAACTCCATTTTTAATATAATCTCTCGAGAATAATATGATGAGAAGTTATCTCTAATACAAGTCAATTCCTGCAAAATTCCGTTGACATCGTATTCCATTTCGAAATTAAGCCAAATACTATCGTTACCAATAACTTTATAGTCTTCAAATACAAGTTTTACATCGTTCAAACCTGTAAAATCTTGATGGGGATTATCAAAAAGACCGAACCAAGAGTATAAATCTGCATTATTGGGCGTTATGAAAGGAATCTTCGCGCTCAGGTTATGATAATCCATATAATCAAAAGGATCTTTTCTATAAACTAACGAACTAGAAGAAGTAGGAGGTATCGCCGAATAATCGCCCGTCCTGTTTATCCAATCCCAGATTGAATAATCAATTCCTTGATATGAAGAATTGTCGAGAATGGATGTAATTTTAATCTTATTTTTTACGCCATTTTTAGTTGGATTAGACGGAAATCCAAGATTTTGCCCCCAATTTGGTCCGTAAAACGAGCTTAACGAGTCGTTGTCGAAATAGGTAACAATCCACGAGAGCTCCTCGTCTATATCAACATTCATTGTATAATTGACCAAGTGTCTAGGGGTTATGAATTCCATGTTAAAAATTCTAACCGTTCTCGATTTACTTGGAGAATAATAACTAAAATGTAATTGATCGAGTAACCCCTCGGAAGTATAACGTATAGATCCATATAAATTCACGGTTTCACCACTTATGTTTTTTTCTTGATAATAAACAATTTCTCCTAAATCAGATAATTCTATTGTACCAGTACTGTCATAACGACTATAACCAAGCACATATTGTATATGGGAATAAAATGAAGATAGGTTGGTTTCGAGAAGATACAGATAGGAAAAGCCAGGAACGACTAACGGAAATAAATTGGTCAGATTTTGACCCCCTTCGTAATCTCGTGGTTTTTTTCTGTAAATTAAAGTATCGCTTCCAATGGCCGTTGATGGAAAAGCGTCTAATCGGTCGTTCCAATCCCATAAATCGTAATTTATTTCCATGTATGTAGAATTTTCGTCAACGGAAGTAACATTTATCTTGATTTTTTGCCCCCTTGTTGGATTAGAGGGTAATCCAAATGATTGCTCCCAACTGGTACCAAACACCTCGGTCATTTGTGCATCCTCAACATGTGTCACGATCCACGAAATCTCGTCGTTTTCTTCGGGACTTAAAGAATAATTTGCTTCTGTCATCTGATCGAAAGTGAATTCAATTGCTAATTCGGATACGGGTAAACTTATCTGATCAAATCCCGTATAAGAATTATAATTAAGACAATCGCCGTGATCCAAGCCCACGGGAACGGGATCGTAATATGAATTTTCAACATTTAAATACTGGAATTTTATGTTTCCAGACTCGTAAAAAATGACTTCGAATGAACCTACCCAATCATAAGGCATATAATCTCCTGTACTTACATTATGATATTCTATGACTAACATATTCGTAGGCACTGTTAAAAATTGGTAATAAATTCCTCCACTACCCCCAATAGTTTCGTTGGTCTTAAGATAATCCATGAATAAAGCCACGAAGTCGTGATTTTGTTCTTCATATCTAGGAATATCAACTGGAGAACTAAATGAATTAGTACCTGGAAAACTCATCCATCCCATATAAGAAACATGGACTCTATCGTATAAGGTTTCGTAGAAAGAAAATTCCCATGTTGGGAAATAAATTGTTTCGAAATTAACATATTGGTTAGATAGATCTAGCATTAAATTACCCGTTTCATTTATCTCAATCCAGGAGAAAGTTGCGCTTGTATTCATGATGTATCCGCCCCCACTTACAGAACTAGATCTTAATGTGTCAATATCAAGCGAAGTTTCTTCAATATCTGATGAAATGTTTTGGATATTAAGGTTTAAATTAGCAATCGATAAAATACCAATTATCGTGATCAAAGTACAAGCTATTCTTTTAGATTTCATAATTATCGTTTTTTTTTTGTCTGTATATAAAAAATTATTGCTAACAATGCATATAAAGATAACCTTAAAATAAACCAAGAAATAAATCTTTATTTTTAGGCTTTTACTAATTACATGCCCTCGATATCGTAAAAATTTTTCAAAAAAAAACAATAACTTTTAATAACACTAACAATGATATCATAAGCTTGTTCAATAATCCGTTTGAAAATTAATGAATTGTTCACGAATAGTAAAGCTTTTTTAATAATTTTCAATAAATTATATAAAAAACTTGAACATATTAATATAACAAACATTTTGATTGAAATGACTACATTAGAAAATTTGATAGAGAAAGGCGTGTTAGATCAGAAAAATGCCGATAAGCTCCTGGATCTAAAAAATGATTATGTAATTAGAATAGTGAGCGAGTTTACAGATCTTTGTAAGCCAAAATCACTCACGGTAATCACGGATTCTCAAGAAGATATCGAATATGTAAGGAATAAAGTGATTGAGTTAGGAGAAGAAGAAAAATTAGCGATTGAAGGCCACACGATCCATTACGATGGTTTTTTCTCAATGAAAAATCACGATCAAGCTCGAGACAAGACAAATACTCGCGTTCTAATCCCCAAAGGTGATTATGCAAGTCCTTGGATAAATACAATCGATAGAGAAGAAGGTCTTAAAGAAATATTAGAAATTATGGATGATTGTATGGAAGGACACGAGTGTGTGGTGCGTTTTTTTTGCTTGGGACCAAAAAATTCTAAATTCTCTCTCTTGGCACTTCAACTTACCGATTCTTTCTATGTCGCACACTCAGAAGATATTCTTTACAGGGCAGGATATGAAGAATTTAAAAAGTTAAATGGATCCAAGGATTTCTTTTCGTTCATTCACTCTGGTGGAGAATTAACTGGAGAGCCTCCAATAACGAAAAATATTGACAAACGTAGGATCTATGTTGATCTTCAAGACGATAAGGTTCTAACTGTTAATAATCAATACGCTGGAAATAGTTTAGGATTGAAAAAGCTCGCTCTACGCCTGGCAATTAATAAATCAAATCAAGAAGATTGGCTTGCCGAACACTATTTTATCTTAGGAATACATCCAAAGGGTAAAAATAGAGTGTCTTTTGCTACTGGAGCGTATCCTTCTGGATGTGGTAAAACCTCGACTGCAATGCTTCCAGGACAAACAATAATCGGAGACGATATTGCTTATCTTAGAAAATGGGAAGATGGATTTGCACATGCGGTTAACATCGAGCAAGGAGTTTTCGGAATAATAAAAGATGTTAATCCAAAAAACGATCCTGTAATTTATGAAACCATCACAACACCAAGAGAAACAATATTTTCAAATGTTCTCATTAACGATGGAAAACCTTATTGGATTGGAATGGATTTGGAATATCCAAAAGAGGGTATTAACTTCTCTGGTAAATGGTTTGAGGGAAAAAAGGACGAAAATGGGAAACTGATACCTCATGCACATCCCAATGCCAGATATACCGTATGTATTGAAGAATTGACAAACGCTGATCCCAATCTCCATAGTCCTGATGGAGTACCAATTAGTTGCGTGTTTTATGGCGGAAGGGACAGTGATACGATGCCTCCTGTCTTAGAAAGTTTTGACTGGGAAGGGGGCGTCTTTTTAGGTGCTACTATCGAATCGGAAACAACAGCTCAGACATTAGGAGCTCAAGGGATAAGAAAACCAAGTCCAATGGCAAACTTGGATTTCATCGTCGTACCCTTGGGTAAATATCTTGAGAACCATCAAAAATTCGGTAACAGTCTCGAACACCCTCCTAAGGTGTTTGCAACTAACTATTTCCTCAAGAACAACGAAGATAAATATATTACAGGGATGTTGGATAAATTGGTTTGGGTAATGTGGGCAGAATCGCGCTTTCACGGAGAATTTGATGCCATTAAAATCCCCATAGGATACATTCCCAAATATGAAGATCTAAAACTCTTGTTTAAAGAATATTTAGATGAAGAATACGATAAGGAAGATTATGTAGAACAATTTTCAATAAGAATCACAAAAATACTTGAAAAGCTAGATCGAGTTGAATCGGCCTATAAAAAGGAAAAGAATATGCCTGATTTCTTCTGGAACATCCTCAACAACCAAAGAACTGAATTAACTTCATTAAAAGAAACATCCGGTAAAGAGATTATGACCCCCGAAGAGTTCTAATTTTCTTCAATCTTATTTTTTCTTATTTCGTCAAAAATTTCCAAGCATTTTTGAAATTCTACTGTTCCTGTTTCAGTAATTATAAAATTCTTTTGTCTTGCAATGTAACTCATAATGTAATTCAACTGTTCTTGATTAATCATGTATTTCTGGTTTTCTACGACGATTTTTGAGATTTCTTCCATTTCTACGAACTTCTCGACTAGTTTCAAGGCAATCAATCGATGGGCATCTTCCACATTCTCTCCCGATTTTGCAGATGTTTCGATGTAGTCCATTCCTAATTCATTGGCTAAAGCTTCCCCTTCGGCATATGTTACTTGCCTTTCTTCTAAGTCCATCTTATTACCAACTAGAACAATAACGGAATCCGTGAGTTCGACCTTTTTCACGTCTTCGTACCAGATTTTTTTCACATTATCAAACGATTCACGACTGCTTACATCGTATACGATCATGATCGCACCTGAGTCCGCTAAATATGCAGGTCTTATACGAGTAAATTGAGGTTGACCTGCAATGTCCCAAATTACGAACCTTACTTGTGCGTTGCCAAGTGCTTCGAATTTACATATCTTCTTGCTGATGTATGTTCCAATGGTCGCTCGATAATCTAAGAGAAAAATATTGTTTACATATCGTTGTACTATGCTTGTCTTACCAACACCTCCATCACCAATAAAACTAAGCTTGCATAAATAATCATCTGAAAGTAATTTCATTTTTTGGAGCGTGTCGACTTTTCTATCGACCTTTTTTATCCCATAATCCGTATTAATTTTAGGAATGACGGGACTCACAGGTCTACCATCAAAAATCCGTGCAACTTTTTCGGCAGCCAAAAATGCATAGGGAAAATAAGGATCGATGATAGCCAATCCATTTAATACAGTTACGAATATACATTCTGGACCAGCTTCGCAAAAAATGAACCTGTATTTATCCGTATCGAAAGTTCCCGCACCAAAGGTGCCCAGATCATAATCTGATGTTATTTTCTTCAGTATCAAATCAGCGAGAGCGCTAAATGCTCCGATGAATTCTTTTTCTTCAGCTTTTTCGGGAATTTTCGTTAAAAAGTCTACTATAAGGCCCACCCTATCTACAATGAGAACGGCAATTAATTCTTTCCCAATCTCTTGCCTGTACCATTTAAGAAGTGCCTTTAGTTTTTTTTCATCGAAATACAAAAGCAATCATCAAAAAAAATATGTTAATATATTCATAATTCTGGTACGCTAATTTATATCTTCTTTTCTAGTAATTAATATAATTTAGGATAAGAAATAGAATAAAATTATTAATTATAGCTAGTATTCTGAATCAATCGTCATCTTTGACAACAACAATATCATCATCATTGTGATAAAAAATAGCCATTGGATCTTCTACTTGAATGATTTTAGGACCTTCTTCAGTTTCCAAGCTTTCTTCATATTTGTGTAAATCTAAAACTTCAATTTCGACTTCTTCTATAGATGGCATAACCCCGGAATGAACCATTTCTACGAATTCTTCCTCTATTTTAATTAGTAAGAAGCAATTATGACATCTAAATACATTGAATATCCCTATATTTGAAGTTTTCGCCCATTTAGACCAGCAGGTTTTATGGGCAATTGTTTCACAACTAGGACATTTCACGAGATGATTCTTATCTTTTTTGAAACACACGGAACATGTATTTGGCTTGTTCAGTTCAATCGGATCTTCAGCTAAATTTCTGAAAAAAGGGTAATTTTCAAATGGAATCTCGTCTTCAAGAATAGGATCAATAAGAGAATACGATGAAAAGGTTTTTTTATGGCATAATATTTCTAATACAGCAGGCAAATCGTTAATTCGCTGAACTTCGTGAATAGTACCTCCAGTAAGTCTTGCGAGGTCCAACAAGTTTTTGTCGTCTTTTCCCTGATGATTTTGAATTCTTATTACATCAAGAAATAAAGGCATGTCCTTGACTTTTTCAATTATATTTTCCAAGACAGGAACATAAATATCTGGAATCTCGTGAGTATTATTGTCTGTAAGAACTATTAGCCGAAAACATTTATCTGGAATTTTTTTGTATACATCAATTACAAATGTGATCCCTACCATTAAACCGCCAGAAATGTTAGCCTTGACTATCATGGGTTCCAGCGACTTTAGTGCAATGAGAACATTATCGGGATTTAATGTAAAGTCCTGTAAATAGTTAGGACCATCTTCCTGAAATAATACAATGTTAAATCTATCGCTTTTATCCAATTTTTTTTTGCTCGAGAAAAAATCTGCTAAAGAGTTATAAATAAATTTTAGCTCTCTATGAGAATATCCAGGTGTAAGTGCGTAAAATATAAGAGTATCTTCACTTCTTGATGTTGACATTGTTTTCTATTGAGGATAATTTCTACATTTCTTTTTTTAGTTTAACTATAAAGGTATTGAGGGTTTTAATCTTACTTTTTTTTTTACTCTATCAATCTCTAAGAATCTTTTTACTTCAAGGTTATATAGAAAATTATTCAATTCTGAGAGATTCAAGTTTAACTCTTTTGCTAATTCGTTGAGATTATCTTGATGCTTGTGAATTACCTGGAGCACATCTTTATACTGAGCATAGATCGCTTGAACTATATGCCTTAGCGATTCCATAACATTAAGTCCGGTATTTGTGTTAATTTTAAAGAATTTTGTATCTTTTTGTAGGTTATAAATTGATATTAAATCTTCTATACTACGGGAAGTCTCTTCGTTTTGCTTATTTGCACAAAAAATTAGAGGTAAATTTGGTTTCAAGTATTTCTGAAGTGATGCCAAGATTTTTAAAGCGTCTGTATCACTATCAGGGTTTATGGAATCAATCAAAAATATAATCCCATCAGCTCCGCCCATTAAAACCTCTCGCATGACTTGCATTCTTATTAAACCAGGAGTGCCAAACAGATACACATCAAAACCATTGACTTCAATCGATGCTAAATCCAAGCCTACCGTGTAATGTTTGTTATTTTGACCTTGAGTTTCTATGTTCATTGATTTCTCGTCAAAATATCTAATATAACTTGATTTACCGCATTGAACAGGGCCAGTCACTACGATCTTGATAATGTTCCACCGTTTAATCTTTGAGTATACATGTATGATATTATGAATCTGCTTTTTATCTAGAGTAACTACATATTCTTTCTTAGATATTAACATTACCCTTAATTCAATATTAGAATTTAAAACTAATAAATGTTTATGAGTTCACGCCGTCGTTCTCAATTTTCTAATTTCCTTTATTGATAAATTACCATAAATAGTAAAATACCCTCAAAACTGAAAAAAAAAGGATCAACCGCAGCAAATATTTAAATAGGTGTATTTTTCTAATTATTTTTACATGAAATTGACTTTTTTGGTCAAAGTCGAAAATATATTTAAAGGTACTTTCATCAAAAAACCTGATCCATAACAAACATTTCAAGATAGAAATTGATCATAAATGACGAATAATGTACATCATCCACAATCTTTTTAAAGTATTTTGTCGTATTATTTCCTAAAAAATTTTTTTTTATAATAGAGATATTAATCGAACATTAAAAGAATGTTCGATCTCTAAAATTAAAAAAAACAAACAAATCCAATAAAAAAATGACAAATTATGATAAGTAATAACATAATGGTAGTAGGAGGAGGAATCAGTGGTATCGAAGCGAGCCTCACATTGGCAGAACAGGGTTATAAAGTGATTCTCGTGGAAAAAACCTCCTCCGTGGGCGGAAGAATGGCCCAACTCGATAAAACATTTCCTACATTGGATTGTTCGATATGCATATTAGCACCTAAAATGGTAGAGGTGTCGCGTCATCCAAATGTTGAGCTTCTTGCATATTCAGAAGTGCAAGAAATAACTGGAGAAGCTGGAGCTTTCAATGTTAAAGTATTAAAAAAGGCAAAGTATGTTAATTGGGACGCTTGTACCGGATGTGGCGCTTGTAGTGAAAAATGTCCTATGAAAAAAATACCTAACGAGTTCGAAGAAGGAATGGGAAACAGGCAAGCGATTTACATACCATTTCCTCAAGCAGTACCGAGGAAAGCTGTTATAGATGCAAATAAATGCTTGTATCTTACTAAAAACGCTTGTCAATTATGCGAAAAAGAATGTGAGGCTGGAGCTATAAATTGGGACGATAAGGATGAGGTTATAGAATATAGTGTTGGTTCAATAATCGTGGCAACTGGTTTTGATCAGCTAGATCCTTCTGTCTTGGATAGATATCATTACGGAGAATATCCTAATGTAATTACTGCAATGCAATATGAAAGGTTGCTGAGTGCTTCTGGACCTACTGAGGGAGAGCTTTTACGACCTTCAGACGGAGAACACGCTCATAATATTGCGTTTGTAAGTTGCGTTGGTTCTAGAAACGAGGATCTCTGTGCCTATTGCTCCAAATTCTGTTGTATGTACCAAACAAAAGAAGGCGTAATAACAAGAGAGCATGCACCAGGTACGAAAGTCACGATCTTTTTCAACGACATTAGAACGATTGGGAAGAACCAAGAAGAATTCATCGAACGAGCAAAAAACGAATATGGCCTCGTTTACTATAGGGGCATCCCAGGGGACGTACGAGAAAATCCTGAAAATCACAATCTTTATGTGAAACATGCTAATTTGGACACATCGGACGTGGAAGTAAGCGAATTTGATCTAGTAGTGCTTGCAAATGCGGTAACTCCAAGAGTTGACGCTGAAAAATTTGCATCCATTTTAGGAATTGAACGAAACGAACTTGGATTTTTTAAAACCAAGAATTCAACAGAGGACTTGCAATCAACTCGAGAAGGGATACTCGTTACAGGCTCTTGTCAATCTCCTGACGATATTGCTAATTCCGTAGCTAAAGCAGGAGGCGCGGCAGCGTTGGCTGCTAAGTATGCAGTTCCATTGAGCAAAGAAGAATCTAAAGTCGAATTACCTCCTTTAATTCCCGTTAATCCTGGTGATGAACCACGGATCGGAGTATTTATTTGTCGATGCGGTATCAACATTGCTGGCTATATGGATGTTCCCAATCTTGTTGAATATGCAAAAACTCTTCCTAATGTTGTTTTTACTATGGAAAACAAATATAGCTGTTCTCAACTCACTCAAGACATAATAAAGGAAAAAATATTAGAATTAAATTTGAACCGAGTTGTAGTTGCTGCATGTACTCCGAGAACTCACGAACCACTATTCCAGAAAACTATTAGGGAAGCTGGCCTTAACGAATACTTGTTCAACTTCGTAAGTATTCGGGAATTAGACTCTTGGGTGCATATGAACGATAAGCCTAGAGCAACCGATAAGGCTAAAGACTTGATACGAATGGGCGTTGCCCGAGTTACTGCTCAGAAATCAGAATATAAAATTAAAGGAGATGTAATCCCTGAAGCTTTAGTAATTGGTGGAGGGATTGCTGGTATGAGTACTGCATTGGAAATCGCAAATAAAGGATTTAAAGTTAATCTAGTTGAAAAAACTGATAAGCTAGGGGGACAATTAAACCTGATTTATAAAATTAATTTCGATAGAATTGATTCAAAAGAGTTTTTAGACGAAAAAATAGCAGAATTCAACAACCAAAAGAATATCACGACGCATCTTAATTCAGAAGTAGTGGAAGTTAAAGGTTCAATCGGAGATTTTAAAATAAAAGTAAAAAATAACGCTGATAATAAGTCAAATTCCCTCAATGTTGGAACGATCGTAGTTGCCACGGGAGCTTATGAATACAAGCCCGAAGGTTGGTACGATTATGGCAAAAATGAAAATGTGATGACTCAACTTGAATTATCCGAAAAGTTACAAAACAAAGAACTTAAAGACGGTGAAACGCTCGTGTTTGTTCACTGCATTGGATCAAGACAACCTGAGGGTGGTAAAGGTTTTACCTATTGTTCGCTTATCTGTTGCTCTGAATCAATACGACACGCTCTATATGTGAAAGAAAACTATCCGAACTCTGATATTTATGTGTTATATCGAGATATTCGGGTTGGAACTGACGAAGAACCTTATTATTGGAAAGCACGAGAGAAGATAAACTACATTCGATTTAATGAATATCCCATTGTCGAAAAGAATAACGGAAAATTAAATGTAAGAGTTTCAGATATTTTAACACAAGTAGATCTAACAATTGAGGCCGATAAACTCGTTTTATCAACCCCCTTAGTTGCTCATGATACAAAGCAGTTAGGAGAACAGATTAAGTGTGCTCGAGATCAAAATGGTTTTTTTTTAGAAGCACATGTAAAATTAAGACCTGTAGATTTCGCAACAGACGGTATTTATTTGGCAGGAACATGTCATGGGCCTAAAGGGATTGCTGACACTATATCTCAAGCGAGAGGGGCTGCTGCTCATGCGCTCATACCACTTATATCGGGAGAAGTGGAAAACGAACCCCTTGTGTCTGTTGTAAACCCTTCGCTATGCATTGCGTGCCAAGAATGCGAGAGGGTTTGCAATTTTGGTGCAATTGGAGTTAATTTTGACAACGAAATATTAGTTTCAGAATCAAATCCGCTATTATGTAAGGGTTGTGGCGATTGTTCAGCTGCTTGTCCCGCTGGGGCGATTACGATGAGCCATTTTGCTGACGAACAAATAACCCCAATGATCTCTGAAGCCATAAAGGGTGAATATGTAGACGAACGGCCCCGTATTGTTGCCTTTTTATGCAATTGGTGTAGTTATGCTGGAGCTGATACTTGTGGAGTAAGTAGGTTTCAATATCCAACGAATATACGCCCTATCCGCGTTATGTGCACCGGAAGAATTCCTAAGAATTTCATTTTACAAGCCTTTTTAGAAGGTGCTGATGGTGTACTCGTAGGTGGTTGCCATATTGGTGATTGTCACTATTTAGAAGGTAATTATGACATGTTGCAACGATTCAATGAGATCAAGGATGTCCTAGCTTCAGTTGGGATAAATCCTGACCGATATCACCTGGAATGGGTTTCAGCTAGCGAAGGAAAACGTTTTGCTCAAGTTGTAACGGACTTTGTTAATAGGATAAAAGAATTAGGCCCCCTTGACAAGAAGGGTGATAATTTAGAAAAAGCACAGGAGGCCACTTAAAATGACTGAAAAAATAGTAAAACACTCAAATAATCTGGATCATCAGTTTCGCTATGAAATTAGCGACAAGGTCGGAGCGAAATCACTTCTCAAATGCATTCAATGTGGTGTATGTAGTTCAGGTTGTACTGTTACTGAATATGTAGATATGCAGCCTCATAGGGTGGTCGCATCCTGTCTCTTGGGATTGAGAGACGAAGTTCTTTCAAGTCAGGCGATTTGGACATGTTCTTTATGTCATAGGTGTACTGAACGCTGTCCAAAAAATGTAGATTACTCCTTTATCTTAGCATTGTTGAGAAACATAGCTGTAAAGGAAGGAAATGTGCCAAAAGAATATTCTGGCACTATAAATACGATTTATACTAATGGGTTCGTCGTTCCTTATACGGGAAATATGAAGAATACTATTGACAAGAGAAGGGACAAGATTGGACTTCCTAAACTTGTTGGACCGAATCTTGAAGAAATTCAATTCATTATAAATAAAACAGGTTTGGGCAACTTAATCGATAAAAAAAAGGAGGATGATAAGTAATGGAATATGCATTATTTTTAGGCTGTACAATACCCTTAAAATTACCCCATTTCGAAAAGGCTTTTCGCGAACTCTCAGATGTATTAGGTCTTAAATACAAGGAAATGGAAGGTGCGGGCTGCTGTCCTGACCCCGTAGCGACCCAATCGCTCAATGTTGACACTTGGTTAGCCTTAGGGGCAAGAAATCTTGCTATAGCGGAAAGAATGGGATTAGATATAATGACTATATGTTCGGGATGCTTCGAGACATTAAAAACCGTTTATGTCTTGTTAGAAGAAGACAAGGATGCCTTTGATAGAATTAATGGAGTTTTAAAGCAGATAGGTTTTGAATATAAAGGCACCTCGAAAGTACTACATTTTGTTGAATTGTTTTGTCAAGGTGACATGCTCGAAGCACTTAAGAATAAAGTCACAAAACCTCTAAATGGATTAAACATTGCGGCTCATTATGGGTGCCATCTGATAAGACCATCAAAAATAATGAAATTTGATCATCCAGAGCGCCCAGAAAATATAGATATTATCTTAAAAGCGCTTGGGGCAACTCCCGTAGATTTTGCTACGAAACTTGAATGCTGTGGTTTTTGTGCGAGGTTACAGGACGAAATAGGGACTCAGCTTGTCAAGGAGAAAATGGTAGACCTCAAAAACCTTGAGAAAGAAGTTGATGCCGTTGTTGCCGTGTGCCCTGCTTGCACTACTCAATATGACAGAAAAGAAAAAATCATCTCTAGACAAACGGGAGAAGAATTAGATATACCCGTCCTATATTTGCCTGAACTAATTGCGATCGCTCTTGGAGTTGATGTTAAAAAGCTCTCGCTAACCCAGAGAAGCGTGAAACCAACAAAATTAATGGAGAAATTACAAATTTAACAATTTTTTTTAATTTAAAGTTTAAGTCAATAAAAATTAGATGTGAAAAAATAAAAAAAGAAATGGAGTAAAGTAAAGATGATAATTACCCAACAAAAGGAAATAAACGAAATTTACGACAATATTAAGCAATATTCAAAAATATTGATCGCTGGTTGCGATGGTTGTTGTCAACCTCCTCGATCGATTAACGAAGCTAAAGTATTGGGACAATTATTAGAACTAAAAGCTAAAACTGAAGGAAAAAAATTAACTTGGAAAGCCATCACGGTGCTCCGCCAATGCGACGATAGAATAGCTGCAACGACAATAAGACCATTCCTTGGTGAATACGAGGCGATTGTATCCCTTGCGTGTGGTTTGGGTGTCGTCATGTTGAATAATGTTGCAAACGAAATTCTCACATTTCCCGCTCAAAATAGTATGTTTGGTGGTGTTCAAAATAATGGAGTAAATAATTTCATTGAATACTGCGAGGAATGCGGCGATTGCATCATTGGTGAAACTGGAGGGCTCTGCCCACGTGCGGGCTGTGCAAAACACTTGATGAACGGTCCCTGTGGAGGAACTGTTGATGGCAAATGCGAAGTTGGAGGCTACACTCGCCCGTGTGCATGGATCGAAATATACAAACGACTAAAGAAGTTCGATCGTCTAGACTTGTTCAATAAATACCGTCCTGCGCGCGATTACCGCACATCGACCAGTCCAAGCTACATTCAAATTATTAAGGAATATACGAACGAAGAAGAAAAAAAAGAGGAGGGGAAGGCTTAAATGGTTAAAAGACCTGCCTATAGTAAATTGTGTAAAGCAATTGAAGACGGACACTTTGTCTTTACTGGAGAGCTTGAGCCAAAAAAGATAATGGATATGAGTGAGATCGTACACTCTGCAATGGAAATGAAAAAAACGGATCGGATAATTGCTGCTAATGTCACGGATGGTCCTCAAGGGGATGCTTATATGTCATCACTTGTACCGAGTCACGTGGTCCAGCGAGATGCTGGAATTGAAGCCGTTTGGCAAGTAGCCGTGAGAGATCGGAATCGGGTGGCCTTATTTGGAGATGTGCTTGCTGGAGCTTATATGGGTTTAAAAAATATTTTAGTGCTTACAGGGGATCATACTGCATTAGGAGATAATAAAAAAGCACGCCCCGTATACGATATCGATAGCACGCAATTTTGCGAGCTTCTAAGCAAGATGATCGACGACGGCACTGATTATGAAGGTAATGAAATTACTGGTGGCAAGGTAGAGATGAATTACGGTTGCGTTGCCAATCCAAACGCAGTAGGAGAGTTTATGGAACCAGAGATTCTTAAGGTCGGCCGAAAAGTTGAGCAAGGCATCGACTTCATTCAAACCCAGACGGCGTTCGATATCGATGTAGCTAAGAATTTCATTAATGAGCTCGCTCGATTTAATGTCCCAATCCTTTTGGGTGTCTTTCCAATGAAAAGCTACGGTATCGCATGGTATTTTGATGCATATATACCTGGAGTAAGCGTTCCCAAGGATCTACTTAAGGCATTAAAGACGGCAGAAAAAGAAAATAAGGGCGATAAAAAGGCCAAGTACGCTGCTCTTGATAAAGTTAATGTGGAGTTCTTTGTTCCTTTTATCGAAGAAATCAAGAAAAATTCGAAAGCAAGCGGAATTCATTGTATGGCGGTGGAGTATGAAAGGCTTTTTGCTCCGCTCCTAAATAAATACCCTGACTATACCAAGAAATATTACAAGTAATCAAACCAAACATTTAAATTTCAATTTTTTTTTAACATGTTATATAAAAAATATCGTAAAAAGCCCGTAGGGAGGAATGAGATGAAAAATTTAGACGAGAAAGATAAAAGAATATTAGAAATGTTAATCGAGGACTCTCGCCGCCCGTATCGAGAGATCGCCGACGAGATTGGCCTGAGCGAAAGCACCGTGCGAAAGCGCGTCATCAAGCTCCAAGAAGACCAAGTTATCGAGCGTTTCACTATAAAAGTCTGCCGCGAGGAAGATTCGGGTATCATGGCATTCGTGACGGTCATGCCTTCCGAAGAAACGCAAATCAAGGATCTGCTAAGGGAAGCTCAAGTACTTCCACAGTGCGAGGAAGTGTACTTTCTCGCCGGGCAGTGTGGGGTTCTCATCAAGGTAAAGGTTCCCGAAATCACTGAACTTGATGCTTTGCTCGAGGTCTTCCGTGGGCGCAGCGATGTCAAGAGCGTAGAACGCGTGTGCGTCGTGTTGAAGCCTATTAAAAGCCTAAAATTAGATAATGGTTATTTATAATCCTTTTTATATTTCGAGATTGCTTGACGAAAGCAAATGAGTACTTTTCA
>JBHLMB010000361.1:0-4043 GCA_048938565.1 Promethearchaeota archaeon
TTTATTATAAATTTCAAACGCATCATCAATCGAATCAATGTTATCAAATTCAGTAAAGTCTTTTTGAGTTAGATTCAATAGGAGATACTTGCATTGATGGAAAGGTTTCTCATCAATAAAAATGACAGTTTTCCCCTTGATCAATTTCAAGGTTAAATATTCGTTGATCCTAAATTCTTTCTCCTCTGGATAGGATTTTTTTAAATATTCTTTTTTTTGATTATTAGGAATAAATTGAAGGTCCGCTAATTTTTCTTTAACTTCCATCGATTCTAAATTAAACGCATCGAGAAATTCTTGAATTTCGTCTCCTTGGTCAACAGAAACGATTTTACATCGATGATAACGGGAATCTTTCATTAACTCTTTCTGTAAATCGCTTACAAATCTTGCTGTAATAAATCTCTTCTTTACGGGTGATTTAGCACCGTTCCAAATGAAGATCCTCCTAAGATCTTCTCGAACTAGCACTAAAACCTTCTCTGGATCAAGATATTGCTTTAAATCCTTCTCAAAGAAGATTAACTCCTGTCGATCCCCATTTTCTTCTAATTCATAAGCAAAAAATTTCTTAAATTCGTCCATGGCGTGTTTGACATCAATTTAATTTCCCACTCATTCTTACGAGTGGAATTTTCTTACTTAATCTAAATTTTTCTCCTAAATAGCTGTCTTTTACATGAAACTTTAGCCTAAAAAATTTTTGCTCTTTATAATAAAATGTGAAATAACAAGAAGTTCCTGTTGTTTTTTCCTTGAATCATTCATTCAAGCCAAAATTAAATAAACGAAATAAAAAATATTAGATATATGAACGAAGAAGCTGTAATTAAAACTCACGCTCTTACAAAATATTATGGAAAATCTCATGGGAACGAAGATTTATTCTTACATGGAAGAACTCGAGAACATAAAGTTGTTTAGGATATTCTTTTATTATAATCCAGTCGAATATCTTGTACGAGGTAACGAAATTATATTCCTTTGGGACATACTCGTGTTAATGTGGATAAAGATAATACTTATAATTAGAAGTCTCATAGTGTTTGAAAAGCAAGACATTCCTAATTGATAACTTGTATACAAGTATTCTTAGATACTTTTTGTTCTTGTTTTTTCTAATATATTATGACAAGATTTATTGTGGGATGTAATAAATTAAACATAAACTATAGAGGTGATCTCTAAATGAGTGGTTGTAATGAATTAAAGGAAGGAGATATCATCGTATGTGACGAATGAGGTCTTGAAATGACAATCTCCAAGGCGTACGAATGCGGTGATGACGATGCTACTTGCTCAGAAGAATCTTTTAGTTGTTGCGGTAAATTAATGAAAAAGAAATGATTAATCTTTTTAATTTCGGGTCCTATTTCACCCTAAAAAAATTATAAAACAAGAATATCAATTAATCTATAGTCCTTTTTTTCATTAATTATATATTTCTGAACTATTTCCTGAATGTTAATGACTAAATAAGCATGCTATTTAAAAATCGCTTACCTCCTATATATTAAATCTCTTGTAATGTTAACTATAATATAATCTATCACCAACATAAGGAGTATTCTGAGATGAGTTTAAGGATAGAGTTGTTACATCGGTATCCTTGGCTCCCCTCACTCAAGGAGTATTACTCGGATATGTCAGAAAAAGATCCAAGTGATTTTCTCGAAGACCTTTTTACAAAATTTTCCCTCATGGAAATAAGCGAGAGAGTCTTTTCTATTTTCAAGGCAGCTTTTGAAAATATGGAACAAATATCAGGCTATAAAGCTGATGAATTAAATACTTATCTTTATTTAACCATAAAATTCTTATTGGTTATATTAGACGATAGGATTTTGTCAAATAGGGTTGCGAATTTATATTCAAAGATAAATTACGCCATTTTGATCCAGGATAACTATGCAAATATTTACGCTTTATGTCAGGATTTGAATCTTGACTTAAAATATTCAGTTAAACCCTATGAATACGGAGTGAATATCGTTCAAGAAAAGAAGGAAATTCTTCAAACTAATTTCAAACTTCATTTTTCTGATTATTTAGAGCTATCTGCAAATTTAAGGGACGATCACAGGAGATTGGTTAACAATCCCTTGGAAAACGGGTATGTTTATGTACAACAGAAAACAATAGCCCGTTTGCTTCAGGAATATGTTCGAAAAAAAATACTTCCTCCAGGAATTTTGGATAAAAACTCAATTATAGATTTTAAAAACGGCCTGTTTCAAGTACCAGAATTTCAAAGTATTTATAAACAAATCAACGAAGAATGGACCAGAGTAAAAGAGGCTTCTGAATTCAAGACATTCTCTTTTGACACGGAAAGGGCACCTTCAGATACTTTCCCTCCTTGCCTTCAAGAGATCCTGACTAAGGCAAGAGAAGGGCAAAATCTCGTTCATAACGAAAGATTATTCTTAGTCTTTTTATTACACGCGATAAATTATTCCGTTGAAGATATCGTTGCCATCTTTTCCAACCTTCCCGATTTCGACGAAAATAAGACTCTTTATCAAGTAAAATTCGCATTAGAAAAAAATTATACTCCTCATAAATGTGATACTCTAAAATCCCTTCATCTTTGCAAGGCAAAAGAATACAAGGATGAAATTTGTCTAAAAGGGTATTATTCAAGAAAGCTAGATCAGGATAAAAAAATTTCTCACCCTTTGTTTTATATCAGCTTGAAGCAATATCGCAATTCTAAATCAAATCAAGATAAAACATCAAAATTGAATCCTGGGGAAGACATATGAGCGAGCAAAAATATCTCAAGCGTTTGTTTCAAGAATATTATCGTCAAAAAGGAAAGAAACTATCACAAGTTAATCGATTTAAAAACAGGGAATTTGGAGTAATTCCATGGGACAGGCAAATTATGATGCGGCATATGGGCTTCGATAGTATCGATAAGTTTAGCAAATTTCTTGTTCAAGAAGGCCCACGACATGTTTATTCGAGTGGAACACTATACGAACAACCAGATCGCTCGGAAATGGACAGAAAGCAATATTTGGGGTGTGATTTTATAATAGACATCGATGTGGACCATTTCTATACACCTTGTAAGGATGACCACGACCTATGGAGATGCAAAGCCTGTGGTAAGCACGGAAAGGGATTACCTGGAAAAAAATGCGCTTGCGGAGGCGTTAAATTTGAGACTTTTTCCTGGATATGCGAAAATTGCTTGGAGATAGCTAAAAAATCAATAATTTCGCTTGTAGACAACTTTTTAATGCCTGATTTTGGCGTGGAAGAGTCAGATCTAAAAATTGCATTCTCCGGACATCGTGGTTACCACATTAAGATTGAAAACGATAAATTTAGAATGCTAACAAGTGAGTCAAGAAGAGAAATTGCAGATTACTTAGAAGGTAATAACCTATCTCTCGATGAACTGGGTTTTAAGAAAAAAAAAGGGATATTCTACGGTTTAAGAAAAGAAAATGTGGGGTGGTCCAAAAAGATAATAAACAAATTAGAAGAATTTTTACGCAATCAAATTCCCGAACTTGAACAATCACTCAAGAAATTTGGTTTAAATGAGAATTTAATTAGAGGATTTATTGAATCGCAAGCAGATTTACTTGAAATCATTTCAAGCGATAATATTCGTAATATATGGCATATACAAGGATTTGGATACGCTACATGGATCCGGTTTTTAAAAGCCCTAATCGAAGAAGTTGGAGTGGAAATAGACGAACCAGTCTCGATCGATGTACACAGGTTAATTAGATATCCAGATTCCCTTCATGGAAAATCGGGTTTTAAGGTCCAAGAACTCACGATTGATGAACTCGAAAATTTTAATCCGTTAAATGAAGCAAACGATTGTCTAGATCCAATTGTTTTTAAGAGCGACACAGAAACGCAAAGACTTGAGATCGTTGAAGAAATCGTGCCTTTAACGAAAATGAAAGGTTTCAATTATGGGCCTTATTCCCAAGGTGAAATAATCGAAGTCCCTAACCATGTAGCAATCTTTTTATTATGCAAGGAAGTTGCTAAGCTTCCTTGATATGTTAATA
>JBHLMB010000362.1:0-4042 GCA_048938565.1 Promethearchaeota archaeon
TAAAACGAATTTCGCGATCTAGGAAAAAAATTCGAGGAATTTTTATAGTTTATCGCAAACACGATAACGAATGGGGAAACGATTCCTCTGTCAAGGATGATACCATGTTACCGTCTTTTTAATTTTTTTTTGTTTTTTCCTTTGATACTCCCACTGCAATACGCTCTTGATGTCTAAAATAACGATAGATTTTTGCGCGATTGATTACAGGGCGAAACGGGCTTTAATTTGGCTTAAAATTAGAGGAGAATCTAAATTACATGGTAATGTTATAAATTCACATGAGACGTATCTCCTATATATTACCATTATTAGTTCTACCGACGATGTAAACCTTTATTACAAGTATTTAGATATTATAAAAGGATTAGGAAAAATGTATGACCTAACCCCTCGCGAGGTTGAGTTAGCACTGTGGAAATATGACAAAACGAAAGATGAAGCTTATTTTTAGGTTTCTTTTAATTCGTTCTTTTATGAATTGTAAGTTGTATTTTTTACAGTATTATCCATGTTATTGATTCCCGTTTGGTCCTCTTCAAATTTTTTCTTGATTATCTTGTTAATGCACTTTCTGTATTCTTTTCGCTTGCTTTTTGGAACCCGAAAGCACTCTACGGAGCTTTCCTCCTTGCTTCAAGCGCTTCCCCATGCTACCCCGCTTGCTGCGACTTGTTGAAATTGATGGTCAAGTTTTCTCTTCACAATATGTGATATCCATGGGAATGTACTTAAACTTGGAAAAAAATGTCGATTGCGTGAGAAAGGGTAGCTACCCGCGTTTCAAGTGGCAAGTCGTTGAAATATAAGATATCTCTCGATCCTAAAAAGGTGTTTGAGCAAAATTGAGCGAAGTCGTAAAGCGAGCGAAGCGAGTAGACGAGTGAGATTAACGAGGGTGTGGGAATGCCCGTCTATCCCCCGAAGCGAGTGGTTGCGAGTGCTTAATGGAATAACATTATGGATTAATTTTTTTTTAATCACTCTAACTTTATATATTAGAGTTAATTCTTTTCGAATAATAATGTTTCAGAATATTTAGAAGAAATTAAGAAAGTTTGAGAGCGATAAAAAATCCAAAATAATATACATATCAAAATCTGAAGTTTCGATGAAAATAATGGTTCCTGACACGAATCTTCTGCTCCATGGAAGATTCATCACTGAGATCAAGTGGAGATCAATCTTTAAAGATAAAGAGTTCAAAATTTTTATCCCACATATTGTTTTAAAAGAGATTGATAAAGTAAAGTATTCAAGTAAAGTTAGAAATAAAAATAGAGCACGGAAATTAATATCTTATCTCAAGAGATATGATAACAACAAAGAACTTCAGAGAAAGATCCCTCTCATTGTTTCACCACAAAAAATCAAATGGGATAAATTAAGTCCTGAAATCACGGAATTTTTGGAAAGAAATGAAGCAGATCATCGTATCATTGCTGAAATTTTCGATAAATACGGAGATCAACTAAACGATGTATATTTAATTACTGGTGATTACACGCTTCTCAAATTAGCTTCAAAATTAGGAATAAATGTTATAGATTGGTTAGAAAATGATAACTATAAAGAAATATTCAATATTACGGAAAAAAAAGAGAAAAAACCCAGTTTACCCAATTTAGGAGTATATTTTGACGATGACCATCTGGAAGAGTTAACATTAGAAGAAATATCAAATAATATTGAATTATTAAGCATAGACGACTTATTCGAAGATAGCGTTGATTACGACAATGAGTTTGAACTTAAATATGATGTAAAAGAAGAAATTGAAGAATTAACAGAAATATACAATACACAACTTGAATTAATCAACAATCATTATGAAATAAATCTATATCTTCGAAATAATTGCAATCGTCCTTACAATGATGTAGACATACGAGTTATTTTCGAATTAGAGAGCAGTATTGTATTGACGATAAAGGAGTTGATAAAAAAACCGGTAAAACCACAACTTCCCGAATACAATGGTGATGATACTATAGATAAAATTCAAGAGGAGTTATCGACGGGAATATATTTAAAAGGGATTGATAAAATAACGCGAATGAATAACCTAGATCTCAATTTGAGCATCTCTTCAGAAAAGAAAGGCAATCATGTTGAATGGGAAGTAATTTACCATGTTGATCGTATTAAGCATAATACAATTATCGCCCTTCATCCATTACTAATGCATCTACCTGATAAATTTAAAGCTGAAAGAATTATATTGAAAATTAATTTTACTCACGAAGAACCAGGAAAAATAAAAGAACAAAAGAGAATTATCAAACTATATTGAATTCCTAAGATAATTTTGCATCATCTTTTAAATTCGGGAGAGTAAAACCAACTATAATAATAACAATCTATTTGACTAATGAATCAATAAGATCTGGATATTTTTAAATCTTGTTTGTAAATTCTCAGATTCCTATCCCGCTAATAAAAAAACAATAAGTATTAACCATACACTTTGCTTCTTCAATATTCATTTTTTCATCAGGAGAATCTCCAGTTATAGGAATATAAGCGAATTTTTTATCGTCAGAAAGTTTGACTATGTTTGGAATTTCGTGAGCTTCAATGTTTCGCAATTTGTTATAGTTCAAAAATTTCAATAAAAACTCAGCAAGAAATGGATAATGTTTTTTCAAATCACCAGACACAAATTCTTTTAGAGAGCTTCTTGGAGAATATCTACTTTTTTCGGGTTGATAGTATTCTTTAAAATTTCTATCGTTATTTTTAAGAATGTGAAATAGACGATGGATGAATTTTGTGAATATGATATTGAATGAGTCAATGTCTTTTGCTAATTGTAAATAATCGTAAATAATTACGATTGGATCCTCGGTATAGGCCTTATATATTGTACTTGAATGTATCCTAATAGGATCAAGGAGTGGTTCAATTTCATGTTGAACTTCTTGGATCTCTGATTGCTTTTTTTCTATCATATGCTTGCCATCTTGTTCGACTAGCTCTTTTTGTCTTAAAATGCTTTCATTGAGTTCACATATGGATTTCTCGTATTGTTCTATGTTTATTTTGCCAGTAAGTTCTTCAGCTACTAATTTTAATATTTTTGATTTAGAATCTTTTACCATTTCAATAACCGATTCATATTTATTTTTTATTTCAGGGATTGTCCTATATATCAATGATACAACAGGTTCGAGGTAAGCAGTTGAAAGTTGATTTAGTTCTTTCAATATGGCATTCATTACAGGTCTTTTTTTTGTAAATGTATCGATTGGTTTAATGATTTTATTAAACACTTGTTCTTTTGACTCAGAAATTTCAATTCTGAATGAATCAAGTGATGAACTTTCTACATCAGCCAACAATTTAAAATAATCATCGACGACTGCTTTCATGTTATTAAGTATTGGGAAATCGAAGATCTGATCGATGTTAAATATGATGGATAAAAAATCTCTAAAATGAGGATATTTCTCCTTGAACCATAAAAAAATCCCAAATTTATATTTATTCCAGTCATTTGTATATTGCTCAGATTCTACTTGAAGTTCTTTAGCATAGGCGGACATATAAGAATAAACTTTATTGAAGTTCGTAGCAAAATTATTGTTTTTCTTTTTATTAGAAATTCTATGCATTCCTTTCTCAACTTTTTTTCTTAAAAAAAGATCTATAATACAATATTTTATATTCCTTTTTAAATAAAAGACCAAGCAGGATTTATGAAGTGTTTGTGGAATAAGTCTAAAATAACAAGATTTTATAATTTTTATGATATATACTTATCAAGATTCTTCTTGTTTATTTTTTCAAAAAATTGGAACTTGTTGTTTGTAAGGTGAGTAATTGAATTTTGTAATTTCATAATATAATTCCTATTATTAAATAAATCTTCCTTTAATGCTTGTTCTTCGAAAATTTCTTTCATCATTTTTAAAAAATGTTCCCTGAGCATTATTCTTCCCTTAAAAGCGTATTTTGAAAGATCAATATTTCCTACATTTTTAGCAATTATTAGATATTCGATAGTTCTATTTTCCTTTGGAAAAAAATCATCAAATATAGT